>NZ_AP023423.1:0-275000 GCF_021654335.1 Sideroxyarcus emersonii | reverse complement strand
CGCCTGCAGCAGCAAGCCGCGCAACGCGACTACCGCTTCAACGTGAAACCGCGCTGGGACTTGCGCGATCTGAATTACGCCGACTGAGAATCGGCCTTCTTGCTGCCGATCCTGCTTTCCTTGCCCGTCATCAGATTCTGGATGTTGCCTTTATGGCGCCAGATCAGCAGCATCGACATGATCGCCGTCGTCATCACCAGTTCGGGACGCAACTGGATCAGCATGGCAAACACCGGCGCGGCGATCGCCGCCACCAGGGCTGCCAGCGAGGAATAACGGAACACCACCGCAACCAGCAGCCAGGTACCCAGCACAGCCAATCCCAGCCAGCCGTTCAACGCCAGCAACACCCCCAGCGCCGTCGCCACCCCCTTGCCGCCCTTGAACTTCAGGAAGATCGGGAACACGTGGCCGAGAAACACCGCCAGGGCGACCAGCGCCACCAGCATCAGGCCATCCGCATCATGCGGCGCGAACCGGATCGCCAGGAATACCGCCAGCCAGCCCTTTGCGGCGTCGCCGATCAGGGTCAGCGCCGCCGCCGCCTTCTTGCCGCTGCGCAGCACATTGGTCGCACCGGGATTGCCGGAACCGTAAGTGCGCGGGTCGGCGAGGCCGAACGCCCTGCTCATCAGGACGGCAAAGGAAACCGAACCGATCAGGTAAGCGCCTGCAACAAAGATTAGGGTGGTCATCTGGGAATACCTTAAAATGCGAGGCGGCGGATTTTACTCGAATGCGCCATTGCCACCAAACGAACAACCCCACACCTTATGGACATCATCTTTCTGCGCGAACTCAAAGTCGTCACCCTCATCGGCATCTACGAATGGGAGAAGCGCGTCCCGCAGACACTGCAGCTGGATCTGGAGATCGCCCTGCCCAACAGCCGCGCCTGCCAAAGCGACGACATCGGCGACGCGCTGGACTACGCCCAGGTCGCGCAACATATCCAGACCGTCTTGAGCGACGGCCATTTTTCCCTGCTCGAAACCCTGGCCGAGCACATCGCCCAGATCATCCTCAAGGACTTCAACGCCCCCTGGGTCCGGGTCAGCGTCGCCAAACTGCAGGCCATCCGCAACTGCAAGCAGGTCGGCATCAGCATCGAACGCGGCCAGGTCCGCTAGCGCCCGCGCAAGAAGGATTTGCCCAACCCCCTCTTTTTATGGATAATGCGCCCCCCTTAAACGGAATCCGTGCGCGTACACCTGCCGCGCCCAACTTTAGCAAGGAAGACAAAATGAAAGCCGCCATTCACCCTGAATACAACGAGATCGCCGTGACCTGCAGCTGCGGCAACAAGTTCAAGACCCGCTCCACCATCGGCAAGCCGGAGTTGCATGTCGAAGTGTGTTCCGAGTGCCACCCGTTCTATACCGGCACCCAGAAGATCGTGGACACCGCCGGCCGCATCGAGAAGTTCCGCAACAAATACGGTGCCGGCGCCAAGACTGCCGCATAAGGAACTGCGTCGTCAGCACGAATCAAAAAGGCAGCTTTCGCTGCCTTTTTTGTTTCCCGTCGCCCCCTGCGCAAACCCGCAGCCAACGCCCCATCCGCAAAGGCGGCGCCATGCCTGGCTGGCGCAAAGCCGGCCATTAGGTAAGAATGCGCACAGTTTCCTGCGCCCCTTTGGCGCGCGACAGCCGCACGGACCGACACTCAAGCTCATCGCATAGAACCAGATGTACGCCTACTACACCAAGCTGAAAGAGCCCGAGATCACCCCGCTCAAGGCAAGTTTCCTGTTCCTGCTGTGCGCAGCCTGGTTGCTCACCGGCCTGTTCGGGCACGATCCGTGGAAACCGGACGAAGCCTACAGCTTCGGCCTCATCTACCACATCATCCAGAACCACGACTGGATCGTCCCCACGCTGGCGGGCGAACCTTACCTGGACAAGCCGCCGCTGTATTACTGGACGGCCGCGCTGTTCGCCAAGACGCTCGCCCCGCTGCTGCCGCTGCATGACGGCGCACGCCTGGCGACCGGTTTCTATACCGCGCTCACCTTGCTGTTCGTCGGCCTGGGCGGACGCGAACTGTTCGGCAACAACCGCGGCTGGCCAGCCGCCATCATCCTCATCGGCTGCCTTGGCATGCTGGTGCGCGCGCACGAGATCCTCACCGACAACGCCCTGCTCACCGGCTGCGCCATGATGTTGTACGGCTATGCGCTCAGCCTGCGCCGCGCCAAATTGGGAGGAGTGCTCATCGGCATCGGCCTGGGCATCGGCTTCATGAGCAAGGGCTTCATCGCACCGATGCTGTTCCTGCTGATCAGCCTCGGCCTGCTGCTGTTCCGCAACTGGCGCACGCGCGGATACTTCACCACGCTGGCCATCGCACTGCTCTGTGCACTGCCGTGGTTCGTCGTCTGGCCCTGGCTGCTGTTCCAGCATTCGCCGCAACTGTTCACCGAGTGGATCTGGACGCGCAACATCGGCCGCTGGTTCGGCTATGCCCGCAGCGGCGATTTCCGCGAGTCGCTGTACTACCTGAAATCCCTGCCCTGGCTGGCTTGGCCGGCCGCACCGCTGGCGACCTGGACGGTATGGGAGGCGCGCAAACGCATACGCCAGCAGCCGGAGTTCCAGCTGCTGCTGACCAGCTTCATCGTCATGCTGCTGCTGTTGAGTTTCGTGCCCGACATCAACGACCAGAACGGCCTGCCCATGCTGCTGCCGATCGCACTGCTGGCCACCGCCGCGCTGGCCACCGTACGGCGCGGCGCCGCGAATGCGCTGGACTGGTTCGGCATCATGACCTTCGCGCTGCTCGCCATCGCACTGTGGTGGGGCTGGGCCGGCCTGCTGCTCGACAACAACGCCAAGATCACCCATTGGCTGAAGAACTATCAACCGGGCTTCGAGCCCGATTTCCAGGCACTCCCGTTCTGGATCGCCGTCACCGTCACCGTCATGTGGATCGTGCTGGTATGGCGGGTCGGCCGCTCGGTGCGCCGTTCCCTCATCAACTGGGCGGCCGGCATCACCCTGCTATGGATACTCGCCATGACCTTGTGGCTGCCCTGGCTGGATAGCGGCAAGAGTTACCGCCATATGGTCGAAGACCTCAAGGCGACCCTGCCGCAGAAATACAATTGCATCGCCGGGGTGCGCCTCGGCGACAGCCAGCGCGCAATGCTGCAATATTTCGGCGCCATCAGTACTCGCCGCAATGCCTCGCATGTGTGCGACCTCCTGCTGGTGCAGGGCGATCGCCTCTCGAAACCAATCGAAGACGAGATCGGCTGGGACAAGATCTGGGAAGGCGAACGCAAGGGCGACCAGAACGAACGCTTCCGGCTGTATCGGCGCATCAGGCAATAACGCCGGGCGCACCCGTCCTCACTGGGCGCCGACAACCAGCACGATGCGGATATCCTCCAGCAGCTCGGCGCCTTTGGCCAGCCGCAGGAAGCGCGGGAAGGTGCCGGTCTTGTGCACCACCCAGCGGCCCTGCCCCACCTGTGCGATGTTGCCCAGCCGCCCTGCCAGCTGCGCCATATCGCCGGCGCCAACCAGCAGGTAATATCGTCCCGATTGCGGCAACTGTGCCGCATCGTCCACCGCATGGCAGGGCAGGCGGCTATACAACCCCAGTTCGCGCGCCACGATGTCCATGCGGTACACATAGACCGGCGCTTCCGGTTTGCCCGCCAGCTGCATGCTGGCATTGTGCGCGACGCCGACGGCAACGAAGGTCAGCGCATTCGTCAGCACCAGGAACGCATACAGCATCGCGATGCCGAACACCGGATACGCCAGCACCGCACCGGCACGCAGCTGCCTGCGCGTGGCATAGGCATAGCCCAGCAAGACAGCCAGCATCGCCAGCACCACGGCCAGTATCACTGGCCTGTTCACATACGCGCCCAACCCCAGCGCCAGACCAACCAGCAGGATCGTCAGCGCCAGCTGCACGGCAACAAGCGCGCGACCACCCTGCATCGCCAGCCAGTCTTGCAGGAACTTGCCGCACAGGATGGCGGCGAACGGAAACAGGATCACCGTGTAGTGATCGAGCTGGAAGCTGGTGGCACTGAACAACCCGAAGGTGATGAAGAACGAGCCGCACAGGAACACGAAGCTGGCACGCTCGTCGGCGCTGCGCACCGCGAACTTGCGCACGCCGGAAACCATGGACGCCACGAACACCGCCACCCACGGCAGGAACGCCCACAGGAACACCAGCACGAAATAGAACGGATTGCCGTTGGTGTTCTTGATCGGTCCGGTATTGAAGAAGCGCCCGAACTGGCTGTCCCACAGGAAGAACTTGATGCCGGAGACATTCGTCTGTCCGAACACCACCTTTTCCGGGTGCATATCGAACTGCCGGTACAGCGCAATCACCTCCGGCGCGGTGAACAGCAGCGTCAGCGCAAGCGCCAGCAGCCACTTGCCGCGCCACAATTTGCTCCACTGCTGCCGGTACATCCACATGCACACCAGCCCGCTGGTGATGGTGATCAGCGTGAACACGCCCTTGGTCATCACCGCACAGGCGCTGAACAGCGCGCCAAGCAGCAGGTATTTCAATTTGGCCTGGGCGTCGTAACGCAGCCAGTAATAGCAAGCGCCCATGATGAACCCGGTCAGGTAGGTCTCCGCCTTCACCTCGATGGAAGAATCCATCAGGTGATACACCGACACATAGACCAGCACCGACAGCCATGCCGTTTCACGTCCGTAGAACAGGCGCGCGATGCGGTAAGTGTAGTAGCCGCCGATCAGGTGGAACAGGAAGCCCGGCAGGATGTAAGTGAACGCGCTGACGCCGCCAAGCTTGAACGACAGCGCCGTGATCCAGAACGGCATGTGCGGCTTGTCCAGCCAGTCCTTGCCGTCCAGCACCAGGTTGGCCCAGTCGTTATTCAGCGCGATGTGCTGGGACAGGGCGGCATAGGTGATGGAATCGCCGCCGTTGATGATGGGGGAAAGCATGGCGGCGGCGTTGATGAGCAACGTGAAGAGGGTGAGGCTTTTGATGTGAGTGAGGTTCATGGGTGCAATGCTACCTTTATATTTGTTTTCGCCAAACTCCCCATTCGCGGTGAGCATGCCGAGTTCCCGCTCCCTCTGAGAGATAACCAGCGACTTGGCTGACGTCGTTTGGCAGCTTAGTCGAATGGCTAGTAGTTCCATCAGGGCCAGGGGGAGGGAAGAGTCGTTGTATTTCCTCTTCCTTTCAAACCCAAAACCGTCGGGGGTAGCCCGACAGCTAGTCACTTTCTTTTGCTTCGCCAAAAGAAAGTAACCCAAGAAAAGGCGACCCCAATCCGCCATCCCTTCGGGATTCCCTGCGTTGCTCGGCAGGTCAGGCGGCTGCGCAACTCGCACGATCCGCTGCGCGGCCACGTGCTCAAACAGTGCTCGCCGACATCCCCTGACCAGCCTGTGCTACTCGGTGGCGAATGAGGGGAAGGTAAAGCGAAAACCCAAAATCAAAACCAACCCCATAGATGGGCGCAAAGCGCCCATCTACTCACAAACAAAAGCGTGGGCTATGCCCACACAAAACCGCTTTTGACTTTCTTTCCCCTGTGCGCCGCCGAGTAGCGCAGGACGGCCGGGGGCAGTCCGACGAATATGTTTGAGCACGTGACCGCGAGCGGGTCGTGCGAGTTTATGAGGAGGCCCGGACGTTCGAGCAACGCAGGGAACCCACGAAGTGGGCGGCGCACCGGGGGCGACTTCTTTTGGTTACTTTTCTTGGCAAGACAAGAAAAGTGACTAGCTGTCGGGCTACCCCCGACGGTTTTCGATGGGTATCGCTTTACTCTCCATCCTATGCTTGCTACCTTTTTTGAGTATCGGCAAGTTCACGAATGAGTTTCATTGTTGCCTCAATTAGGCGCTCGTCACGAGGTATCCCAATTTGCCCAACATCAGGTGTCATTTGCGTCGGATTAAGTTCTTCAACAAATCGACAGGTGTCGTAGATGATTTCGCGTATCTCGTTCCAAGTTATGCTCAACGGTGCGAACACATCCTTTTCTGTCAGTTTCGCATCAATATGCGCTACCGTTTTATGACGCACTTCAACCAGAGGCCTAGCCCTTTTCGCAAGCACCTCAAAACGAGCTTCTAGTGCTTGCAGAGTAGTGGGGGCAATTGTAGGGCGCACAGCGGTAAAGAATGTGGGGATAGATGACGAATCGGTGCGTCTGTCAAACAGATGTGCAAGACATACAAAAAAAGATGTGTAATGGGCATGATATGAGGCACGAAAAAAATCGCTATGCCTATTCATCACGCCCACATACTCGGGCCGGGCTCTGCTGGCTTGAGCCCACCAGACTTCGTAATGGGTTTTTGCTCCACTTGCCGAGTTTATGAGGTCGCCGTAAACCTTGTTTGGGTTCATCGTTAAATTAACGCAACTTCGGCGTCTCACAAACCACATCCCCATTCTGCCCCCGATGCCTCAACGCATGGTCGATCAGCACCAGCGCCAGCATCGCCTCCGCGATCGGCGTGGCGCGAATGCCGACGCAGGGATCATGCCGCCCCTCGGTGGAAACTTTCACCGCATTGCCATCCTTGTCGATGGAATTACGTTCGAGCCGGATGCTGGAGGTCGGCTTGATGGCGTAGTGCGCCACCACGTCCTGCCCGGTGGAAATGCCGCCGAGGATGCCGCCCGCGTTGTTGGACAGGAAACCGTCCGGGGTGAATTCGTCGCCGTGTTCGCTGCCGCGCTGCGTGACGCACGCGAATCCCGCGCCGATCTCCACGCCCTTCACCGCGTTGATGCTCATCAGCGCATGCGCGATGTCGGCATCCAGGCGGTCGAACACCGGCTCGCCCCAGCCCACCGGCACGTTATGCGCCACCACCGCGAGCCTCGCGCCGATGGAGTCGCCCGATTTGCGCAGCGCATCCATGTATTCTTCCAGGCGCGGGACATAGCTGGCATCGGCGACGAAGAAGCTGTTGCCGGATGCGTTCACGTCGCTCCAGTCCTTGAACGGAACCTTGATCTCGCCGAGTTGCGCCAGGTAGCCGCGCACCACGACGCCGTAGCGCTGGTTCAGCCATTTCCTGGCAATGGCGCCGGCAGCCACCCGCGCCGCCGTCTCGCGCGCCGAAGCGCGGCCGCCACCGCGGTGGTCGCGGATGCCGAATTTCTGCCAGTAGGTGTAATCGGCGTGGCCGGGGCGGAAGGTGTCGGCGATGTTGCCGTAATCCTTGCTGCGCTGGTCTTCGTTGCGGATGATCATTGCAATGGGGGTACCGGTGGTCTTGCCTTCGAACACGCCGGAGAGGATCTCCACCGTGTCGGTCTCGCGGCGCTGCGTGACATGGCGCGAGGTGCCGGGGCGGCGGCGGTCCAGGTCGGGCTGAACGTCGGCTTCGCTCAGTTCCAGTCCGGGCGGGCATCCGTCCACGATGCAGCCGATCGCCTTGCCGTGCGATTCGCCGAAAGTGGTGACGCTGAAGAGGGTACCGAAAGTGTTTCCAGACATGGCGTCGTCTCGCTTAATTGATGGGGCAAGTTTAACATAGCGCCCCCGACAGAACGGAGAGGCGATTCATGCGTTTCGACCAGCCCAACTCAAACGGCGCCGCATCTTCATCATGGCCGAGCCGGTAAAGTGTACATAGACACCCACTGCCACCTGGACGCCGCCGAATTCGGCGGCGCGCAAGACGCACTGGTGCAAGCCGCATACGCGGCGGGCGTACAGCGCATCGTCGTGCCGTCGGTGGCGCGCGGCAATTTCGATACGGTGCGTGCACTGTGCGAACGATACCCTGGCTGCGCGCCGGCCTACGGCATCCACCCGATGTACACGGACGATGCCGGCCCCGGCGACCTGGCAACCTTGCGCGCCTGCCTGCAGCGCCATGCGGCCGTCGCCGTCGGCGAGATCGGCCTGGACTTCTTCATCGACCACTACGACCGCGAACGGCAGGAATATTTTTTCGTCGAACAACTGAGGCTGGCGAAAGAATTCGACCTGCCCGTGCTGCTGCACATCCGCCGTGCACAGGACAGCATCCTCAAGCACCTGCGCCAGATCAGGGTGCGCGGCGGCATCGCCCACGCCTTCAACGGCAGCCGCCAGCAGGCGGACGAATTCATCAAGCTCGGCTTCAAGCTCGGCTTCGGCGGCGCGATGACCTATTCGCGCGCCACCCGGCTGCGCGAACTCGCCGCCACCCTGCCGCTGGACAGCATCGTGCTGGAGACCGATGCGCCGGACATCCCGCCGGATTTCCTCGAACGCGGACAGCCGAACAAGCCGGAATACCTGCCGCGCATCGCCGCGACGCTGGCGCAATTGCGCGGGATGCAGGCGGAGGAGATTGCGCGCATCACCACGGAGAATGTATCGTCCGTACTTCCGCAACTCGCCCCGCCCACATCCGCAACATGAACCAGCATCCGCTCGACGACAGCCATGACCGCCGCTTCGGCGGCCTCGACCGCCTCTACGGCGAAGGTGCGCGCATGGCGCTGCACCGCAGCCGCGTGGCGGTGGTGGGCGTCGGCGGAGTGGGTTCGTGGGCGGTCGAAGCGCTGGCGCGCAGCGGCATCGGCAACATCACGCTGATCGATTTCGACCAGATCGCGGTGTCGAACGTGAACCGCCAGATCCAGGCGCTGGACAGCACGCTGGGCGAAGCGAAGGTGCTGGCGCTGCAATCGCGCATCCGCGACATCAATCCCGATTGCCGGGTGACGGCCATCGAGGAATTCCTGAGCGGGGAGAATCTGTCGCAGCTGATCCCGGCCGGGGGATTCGATGCGGTGATCGATGCCTGCGACGAGGCCAGGGTCAAGGCGGCACTGATCGCCCATGCGCGCTTCAACAAGATCAGGCTGGTGGTGTGCGGCGCCGCCGGCGGCAAGTGCGACCCGCTCAAGCTGCGGCGGGATGACCTGGCACATGCCACCCACGATGCCCTGCTGGCGCGCATCCGCAACCTGCTGAAGAAATCGCTCGACATCCAGCCGCGCAAGAACGGCAAGTTCGGCGTGACCTGCATCTACCTGGAAGAGCCGTCCCGGCGCAATGCGTCCTGTTCGACCAGCGACCTGAGCTGCTCCGGCTACGGCTCGGCGGTCACCGTCACCGCGGCCATGGGCCTTGCGGCGGCGGCATGGTGCCTGGACAGGTTGCTGGCGCAGCACGCCGCATCGCCGGGTTGATCACACCACCTCCCACGCCTCGATCCCGCCGGGAACCACCCTGAACGACGGGTGGACCAGTGCGGCTTCAGGCTGCGGCAACCTTGCGCAGGCTGCCGGGTCGCGCACATCGAGCTTGGCTTTCAGGTGCGCCAGCTCATAGGCGAGCTGCCCCGTCGTCACCTTGATTTGTTTCGCCGCACCGTGCGGCGCGATCTTGCCGGCATCGAAGCGGTAACCGCGCCGCGCCGCTTCGCGCTGCACCTCGGCCAGATACGCGGCGATCGCCGCCGCAGGATCGCCGCAAGCCTTGAAGCGGTGCAGCTGCGGATGGTTGCGGTACCCCCGGGTGTTGCCTGCCAGCACCTTTTGCGCCAGCAGGCCCTCGCGCCACAGGGCGACCAGCCCCTTGGCATCGAGATACTGCGGATGCAGCGACCACAGACGCATGTTTATTCTCCTGTCGATCTTCGGCCGAACCTGGCCAGCACCTCGTAATGCGCGCCCTGCGCACCGGACAGCGACTGCACCAGCACGAAATCGTGCACCGGCCAGCGCACGGCGGGCATGGGCGGCAGATCGGCGTCGCTCCGTTTCGCATTGCGCAACAGGGTGACGTGCGGCTTGTATGGCCGTTGCTCGAAATGGAAGCCATGCCTGCGCAGGCCATGCTCCAGCCCTCCCGCCAATGCGGCCAGCGCTGCAGGGACTGCCGCCGGCGTCGCATAGACGATATGGTTATGCCCCCAGTAATGCGCCGTCGCCAGCTGCAGGTCGAACCTGCGGAAGTCCGCTTCCTGCGCCGCGAGGCACGCTGCCTGCAGGCGGTGTTCCGCCACTTCGCCGAGGAATACCAGGGTGAGGTGCAGGGTATCCGGGCGCATGATCCGGCCGCCGCACAATTCGCGCAGCGGCGGCTGCCACGCAGCGAGCGCGGCACGCTCCGCGGCGCCCGGCCAGAGCGCAAAGAACAGCCGCCGTTTTTGTTGCTGGATCGCAGACATGCGGGAATGCTAACTCCATACCCCGTTCGGGGTCGAGCAATGCCGCATGATGCGGTAGAATGCATCCCTTGCTGAACTGCGAAACATCATGACCGCACGCTTGCGCGAAATCCCTTACAACTACACCTCTTTCTCCGACCGCGAGATCGTGCTGCGCCTCTTGGGCAGCGAGGCATGGGACATCATCAACACCTTGCGCAAGGAGCGCCGCACCGGGCGCTCGGCACAGATGCTGTACGAAGTGCTCGGCGACATCTGGGTGATCATCCGCAACCCGTATCTGGAAGACGACCTGCTCGCCAACCGCAAGCGGCGCGAAGCCCTGATCGGCGCATTGCGCCATCGCCTGGGCGCCATCGAGGCCCGGCGCCAGGACATCGACCACGCCGCCGCTGAAACGGAAAGCGGGCGCACCCGGAAAGTGAAGCGCCTGCTCGATCTCGCCCATGCCGCTGTCGACCAGTTCGCAGCCGGGTTCGAACACACGCTGCAGCTGCGCAAGCGCGTACTGCGCAGCCTGAGCCGCATCACCCGCAAGGACAACATCCAGTTCGACGGGCTGGCGCGCGTCTCGCATGTGACCGACGCCACCGACTGGCGCGTGGAATATCCGTTCGTGGTGCTGAACCCGGACAGCGAAGAAGAGATCGCTCCGCTGGTACGCTCCTGCATCGAGCTCGGCCTGACGCTGATCCCGCGCGGCGGCGGCACCGGCTATACCGGCGGCGCGATCCCGCTCACCAAACTGTCCGCCGTCATCAACACCGAGAAGCTGGATGCGCTGTCGCCGGTCGAATACCTGACGCTGCCGGGCCTGAGCGCCCCCTACGCCACCATCCACTGCGGCGCCGGCGTGGTGACCCGCCGCGTGATGGAAGCGGCGGAAACCGCCAAGCTGGTGTTCGCGGTCGACCCGACTTCGGCCGACGCCTCCTGCATCGGCGGCAATGTGGCGATGAACGCGGGCGGCAAAAAGGCCGTGCTGTGGGGCACGGCGCTGGACAACCTGGTCTCGTGGAAGATGGTCACGCCGGACGGGCTGTGGATGCTGGTTGAGCGGCTCGACCACAACCTCGGCAAGATCCACGATGCCGCGGAAGCGCGTTTCCGCATCTCGCGCTTCGAAGCCGACGGCAAGACCCCCCACGGCGAGCCGGAGATCCTGACCATCCCCGGCGGCAGTTTCCGCAAGACAGGCTTGGGCAAGGACGTCACCGACAAATTCCTCTCCGGCCTGCCCGGCATCCAGAAGGAAGGCTGCGACGGCATCATCACCTCGGCACGCTTCATCCTGCACCGCGAGCACCAGTTCACGCGCACCGTGTGCCTGGAATTCTTCGGCCAGGTGCACGAGGCGGTCCCGGCCATCGTGGAGATCACCTCGATGTTCAACGGCCGCAGCGTCACCGCTGCGCCGGTGTTGCTGGCGGGACTGGAGCACCTGGACGAGCGCTACCTGAAGGCGGTGGGCTACGCCACCAAATCCAAGCGCGGCACGCGCCCGAAGATGGTGCTGGTCGCCGACGTGGTGAGCGACGACGAACGTGCGGCGGGCGAAGCGGCATCCGAGATCGTGCGCCTGGCCAACCTGCGCCACGGCGAAGGCTTCATCGCCGTGTCGGCCGAAGCGCGCAAGAAATTCTGGCTGGACCGCGCCCGCACCGCCGCCATCGCGAAACACACCAACGCGTTCAAGATCAATGAGGACGTGGTGATCCCGCTGCCGCGCATGGGCGATTACTGCGACGGCGTGGAGCGCATCAACATCGAGCTGTCGCTCGACAACAAGATCAGGCTGCTGGACGCACTGGATGAATTCTTCGCGGGCGAACTGCCGCTGCGCTATCAGGATGATGCGCAGCTAGGCGATGCGGAACTGCTAGGCAACCGCCCGCAACTAGCGCGCGAACTGCTGGCCACAGTGCGCAAACGCTGGCACTGGCTACTGAACAATCTGGACGAATATGCTGCAGCCGCGACGCTTCACGGCCTCAGCTCTGCTCAACCCTTGAGTAAAGACGCCACCGTTTTCCAGGAAGTGCAAAGCCACAATCTGCGTGCTTCGTGGAAGCGCGAACTGCGCGAACCGCTGCGCCATATCTTCAGCGGCAGCACCTACCTGCCCATCCTCGAACAATGCGATGCCACCCACCAGCGCGTGCTGAAAAGCCGCGTGTTCGTGGCGCTGCACATGCACGCCGGCGACGGCAACGTGCACACCAACATCCCGGTCAACTCCGACGACTATGCCATGCTGCAGCAGGCCTACGGCGCGGTGGATCGCATCATGAAGCTGGCCAAGGACCTGGGCGGCGTGATCTCCGGCGAGCACGGCATCGGCATCACCAAATTCGACTTCCTCGAACAGCAGGAAGTCGCGCCCTTCGTCGCCTACAAGCAGAAGGTCGATCCGCACGGGCATTTCAACAAGGGCAAGCTGTTGCCCGGCAGCAACCTGGAGCACGCCTACACGCCCAGCTTCAACCTGATGGAGCTGGAAAGCCTGATCCTGGAAAAGAGCGAGCTGGGCGACATCTCCGATTCGATCAAGGACTGCCTGCGCTGCGGCAAGTGCAAGCCGGTGTGCACCACGCATGTGCCGCGCGCCAACCTGCTCTACTCGCCGCGCAACAAGATCCTGGCCACCTCGCTGCTGATCGAGGCCTTCCTGTACGAGGAACAGACGCGGCGCGGCATCTCCATCGCCCACTTCGACGAGTTCAACGATGTGGCCGATCACTGCACCGTTTGCCACAAATGCCTCAAGCCCTGTCCGGTGGACATCGATTTCGGCGACGTGTCGGTGGCGATGCGCAACTTCCTGCGCAAGCAGGGGCAAAGGAATTTCAGCCCGGTCACCGCCGCCTCCATGCTGTACCTGAACAGCACCGACCCGGTCACCATCAAGCTTCTGCGCAAGGTGATGATCGAGTGGGCCTACAAGGCACAGCGCTTCGGCTACCGTATCGCCAGGCACCTCGGGCTGTTCCGCCAGCAGGTGGCGCATCCGCCGGCCACCGTGGGCAAGCCGCCGATCCAGGCCAAGGTGATCCACTTCGTCAACAAGCCGATGCCGGGCGGACTGCCGAAGAAGACCTCGCGCGCGCTGCTCGACATCGAGGACAACACCATCGTGCCGGTGATCCGCAACCCGCGCAAGGTGAGCGAGGAATCCGAGGCGGTGTTCTATTTCCCCGGCTGCGGCTCGGAGCGCCTGTTCGGCCAGGTGGGCCTGGCAACGCAGGCGATGCTGTACGAGATCGGCACGATCACCGTGCTGCCGCCCGGCTACCTGTGCTGCGGCTATCCGCAGACCTCAGCCGGCTTCGAGGACAAGGGCAACCAGATCACCACCGACAACCGCGTGCTGTTCCACCGCGTGGCCAATACGCTGAACTACCTGGACATCAAGACGGTGATCGTATCCTGCGGCACCTGCATGGACCAGCTGCTGAAATACCAGTTCGAGAAGATCTTCCCCGGCTGCCGCCTGCTCGACATCCACGAATACCTGCTGGAAAAAGGTGTCAGGCTGCAGGGCGTGCAGGGCACCCGCTACATGTATCACGACCCCTGCCACTCGCCGATGAAGACCTATGCCCCGCTCAAGGTGGCGAGCGAATTGATGGCAGCGCCGGTGGCGCTGAACGACCGCTGCTGCGGCGAGGCCGGCACTTTCGGCACGAGCGTGCCGCATATCGCCACCCAGGTGCGCTTCCGCAAGGAAGAAGAGATGCGCAAGGGTGCGGATGCCCTGCGCGCCGACGGCTTCGGGGGCGAGGTGAAGATCCTCACCTCCTGCCCGGCCTGCCAGCAAGGCCTGAGCCGTTACGCCGACGATGCCGGCACCACCACCGATTACATCGTGGTGGAGATGGCCAAACATCTGCTCGGCCCGGCCTGGCTGGAAGACTATGTGGCGAACGCCAACAATGGCGGTATCGAACGCGTGCTGCTATAGGAGTGAACATGCTGCCCCTGGAACCGACCGACGACCTTGCCAAACCCGCCTTCAAGGATGCGTCCTCGTGCACCGGATGGCTGAGCCAGTTTCAGCTGACCAATCTGACGCTGGCGCACGGCACGCTGCGCACCCAGCTGGACGAGTTCAACCGCTTCCCCCTGCGCGGCAAGGACCGCCTGCAGACGCTGGAAGTGCTGCGCGAGACCGTCAGCACGGTGCAAGGCGATTTCGCCAAGAAGCTGGCCAGCAAGAAACTCCCGCTCACCGACGATGAATTCACCACGCTCATCGCCCTGCGCAGCCTGTGGCAGAGCATGCTGAACGGCTATCTGCGCTGCCAGCAATCGCTGGAGCACGGCGATTCGTCGCTCGCCGCCGAGGCCGCACTGCTGTCGCACCGCTGCCTGCTGTACGGCAGCCTGCAGATCGGCGATTTCCTGCGCGCCGGCTACGAACCGGACGGAGAAACCTGGCTGGATTTCCACACCCTGTATGCGCATGCCGAGGAACAGGAATTGCAGCTGACCGAGGTTGCCGACAAATTCAATCGCTCCGGTCATGCCACTTCCTGCCGCACGCTTTACGTCAAGACGCTGCTGCTGCACCGCGCGAGGCTGCTCGGCCTGTCGCGCAGCCAGTGGCATATCGTCGACCGCTGGCTGGATATCTGGGGAGATACGCTCTCCATCGATTCGCGTTGCAGCATGAGCCGGGAGGACGCGCCACCGCTGGCGGTCGACCTGGCCGGAACGCGCGGGCTGGTTCCCATACAGCACGCGACGTCGGCCGACAGCATGCGCTTCCTGGCGATGGTCCCGCTGTCCAAGCTGATCCGCGTCAAGACCATCCTGCTGCAGCAGGGCCAGTCTCCGCAGCAGAACGAGCTGGGCGACGAGCTGAACAGCAAGGATTGCATCGACCTGCTGAAACGATTGCATGCCTGCTGGTGCGAGCATCGTGCCGAATCGCTGGCCGATGAGCCGCGCGCAGCCCCCGCTGCACAGCTGTGCAACGGCCTCGAAAGCATCTATTCGCATATCGCGCGCAAACCGTTCAAACAGGCGCTCAACCTCGACATCGCCAACAAGGAGGCACAGCGGCAGATCGAGACCTTCGGCCGCGTGCTCGACCAGACCGACCGCCACAACCTGGAAGAGCTGGGTTTCCTGGTGGACGAATGGATGGTGGAGGAAGACAGCCTGCTGCACGGCCGCCTGCTGCGCAAAACGAGCTCGAACGTGCGTCTCGGCGTGAACCAGATCGTCTGCGTGCACAGGCCGGAAGAGGCGACCTACAAGGTGGGCATCACCACCCTGGTCAGCGTCACGCGCGGCGGCCAGCTGTATATTGGCGTGCGCTACCTGCCCGGCAACCCGCAGGCGGTGATCGTGCGCGGCGGCAGCAGCGGCAACCTGCTTTCCGGTGCGGCGGCGGCGCTGGTGCTGCCGGAGATGGCAAACCTGCGCATCCCTTCCAGCATGATTATCCCGCGCGACTGGTTCCATGCCGGCCGCCCGCTCGAGATCGCCATCCGCGACAACCTGCGGCAGAACGTGACGCTGGGCATCAGCGTGGACAAGGGTGTCGATTTCGAGCGCGTGAGCTTCCTGCTCAAGAACTAGCGGCGGCGGCTCCGGCCAGGCGGCGCCTGGCCGGGAACACGATGCTGAACGTGCTGCCCTTGCCTTCCTCGCTGATGATATTCAGTTGCGCCTGGTGGCGGATGACGATGTGCTTGACGATGGCCAGCCCCAGCCCGGTGCCGCCGGTCTCGCGCGAGCGGCTGCGGTCCACCCGATAAAAACGTTCGGTGAGCCGCGAGATGTGTTGCGGGGCGATGCCGATGCCGCTGTCCCGGACGCTGAACACCGTGTGTCCGTCGGGCTGTTCCGACCAGCACACCACGATCTCCCCGCCCGGCGGGGTATAGCGGATGGCATTGGTGACCAGGTTGCCGAAGGCACTGTGCAATTCGTCGGCGCTGCCGCTGAGCCGGGCCTCGCTGTCCACCTTCAGCTGGATCCTGTGCTGCCCGTTGCTCAACGAACGCCCTTCCTCATACAGCGTACGCAGCAGTTTCGGTATGTCCACTTCTTCTTCGTGCAGGGTGTTCTGCTCGTTCTCCAGCCGCGACAGGGTCAGCAGGTCGTTCACCAGGCTTTCCATGCGCGAGGTCTGGTTGCCCATCAGCTGCAGGGCGCGGCGCGCCATGTCGTTCTCCAGGTTGGGCATGTCCTGCATGGTCTCGACGAAACCGTTGACCACGGTCAGCGGGGTGCGCAATTCGTGCGAGACGTTGGCGACGAAATCGCGGCGCATGGTCTCGATGCGCTCCAGGTGGGTGATGTCGCGGCTGATCAGCAGCCGCTTGCTGCTGCCATAGGCAATCATCTTGATGGAGAGCACGAGGTCGTCGTGCCGTGCGCCGCGTAGCACCAGCGGTTCGGTGAAGTTGTTCTTCTCCAGATAGCCCACGAACTCGGGCTGGCGCGCCAGGTAGGTGATCTGCTGGCCGATGTCGCGTTCGCTGTCGAGGCCGAAATGGTGTTCGGCCAACGGGTTGCACCATTCGATGCGGTCGGCTTCATCCAGGATCACCACCCCTTCGGGCAGCGCCGAGGTGGCCTGCTCCATCTGGTGCAGCGCATCGGCATGCTGCTCGCGTTCCTTGCGGCGCTGCTTGGTCAGCTTGTTGAGTTTCGAGAAGACATCCTCCCACAAGGCGGTGCCGTCCGGCACTTCCTGCCCGTCGGGGTCGGACACCCAGCGGTCGAAAGCGGCGAGGTTGCGCAGGTGCGTATACAGCCGCAGGGCCAGGCCGGCAGCCAGGAAGAGCGCGGCGGGGAACGCGCCAGCCGTCACCCAGACGAACAGGGTGACCAGGACCAGGAAGAATGGATAGACCAGCGCGCGCCGCCAGAAATCGCTCACAGCGAGACCTCAACAATTGACTGGCAGCATTATACGGGGGACGCTCTCCGGGTGGTTCGACGCAGTGTCATTCCCTGGAGAACCGGTAGCCGCTGCCGCGCACCGTCTGCACCAGGCAGTCCAGACCGGAAGGTTCCAGCGCCTGGCGCAGGCGGCGGATATGGACATCCACGGTACGCTCCTCGACGAACACATGATCGCCCCAGACCTGGTCGAGCAGCTGCGCGCGGCTGTAGACGCGCTCGACGTGGGTCATGAAGAAATGCAGCAGGCGGAATTCGGTGGGCCCCAGATCGACGTTCTGGCCGTTGGCGCTGACGCGATGGGTGGTCGGCGACAGCTCCACCCCTTCCACCCGCACCGTCTCGTCGCTCATCTGCGGCGCGCGACGGCGCAATACGGCACGGATGCGCGCCATCAGTTCGCGCGGCGAAAAGGGTTTGGTGATGTAATCGTCGGCACCGGATTCCAGGCCCAGTATCTTGTCGCGCTCGTCGGTGCGCGCGGTGAGCATGATGATGGGGATGTCGCGCGTGCGCGAATCGGCGCGCAGACGGCGCGCCATCTCGACGCCGGAAGTGCCGGGCAGCATCCAGTCGAGCAGGATGAGGTCGGGCAAGGCGCGGTTGATCTCGGCCAGCGCGGTGGGCACGTCGTACGCCTGGATGGCGCGAAAGCCGCATTGCGCCACGTTGAATGCCAGCAGTTCCTGGATCGCCGGCTCGTCTTCCACCAGCAGAATGTTCGCGGTCGTCATCTTCTCTCCATCGGTCTCATTTCATCTGGCTGCGATGGTATGAAAGAATTATGACAGTAACATGACAGTTCGTCTTAATGTTCCTGCTGGCGTTGCGGGTGGTGATGCGGGTGTTCCGCCACATGCTCGGTATGGCTGGCCGCCAGGTGATGCAGGCCGGCATGGTCGGGTTCCTGCGGCAGCGGGCGGGCAACGATGCTGGGCACCAGGGAGCCGATGACCATGCCGACGGCACTGGCAATGACCCCGGCGAACTGCGCCGGGAAGAACGGGTCTTCCGGCCCGAAGACCAGGATGGACAGCCATACCGACAGCCCGCAGAAGATGGCTGTCAGCGCTCCCTGGGTGGTGGAGCGCTTCCAGAACAGGCCGGCCACCAGCGGCACGAACGCCATGACCAGCGTTATCTGGTAGGCGCTCTCCACCATCTTGAAGATGCTGGCCTTGGAGTTCATCGCGTACAGCGTGACGATCACGGTGAATGCCAGCGTCACGCCGCGCATGGTATGCAGCATGCTGCGATCCGACAGCCGGTGGCCGATCATCGGCTTCAGGATGTTCTCGCTGAAGGTGACGGAAGGGGCCAGCAAAGTCGCCGACGCGCAACTCTTGATGGCGGAAAGCAGCGCACCGAAGAACATCACCTGGGCGAACAGGTGCACCTCGGGCCGCAGGATCAGTTGCGGCAGGATCATCTGCGGGTCGGTATCGATCAGGCCGTTCACCATTTTGGGATCGATCAGCGTGGCCGAATAGGCCAGGAACATCGGCACGAAGGCGAACAGGAAATACAGGCCACCGCCCATCACCGAGCCCCAGATGGCGATCTTCTCGGTCTTGGCCGACTGCACCCGCTGGAACACGTCCTGCTGCGGGATCGAACCGAACATCATGGTGATCCACGCGGCGAAGAAGCCGATCACTTCTTTTGCGTCCAGCGCCGGCCAGAACTCGAACTTGCCCGCCTGCACCGCATGACTGACCACCGTGCCGACGCCGCCGACCTCGCCGCTGATCTCGTAACCGATGAACAGCATGCCGATGACGATGATGATCATCTGGATGAAATCGGTGATCGCCACCGCCCACATGCCGCCGAAAAAAGTGTAGACGAGGATGGTGCCGGAACCGATCCACATACCCATGACCTTGCTGATGTCGCCGCCGGACACCACGTTGAACACCAGGCCAAGCGCGGTGATCTGCGCACCCACCCAGCCCAGGTAGGAGATCACGATGGCAATGGTGGTCAATATCTCGACGCTGCGGCCAAACTTCTTCTTGTAGAAATCGCCTATGGTCAGCAGGTTCATGCGGTACAGCGGCGCGGCGAAGAACAGCCCGACCAGGATCAGGCACATGGATGCGCCGAACGGATCGGCGACCACGCCATGCAGTCCTTCCTTCAGGAAAGTCGCCGGGATGCCCAGCACCGTCTCCGAGCCGAACCAGGTGGCGAACACCGTGGCGGTGACCATGTAGAACGGCAGATGGCGTCCGGCGATGGCGAAATCGCGGGTGTTATGCACGCGCGTGGCGGCATACAGGCCGATGCCGACCGAAATGACCCAATAGGCGATGACAAACCACAACAGCATGAGAGTTTCCTGCGACTGAACGATGCTGCCTATTTTAGCAGCGTTCCCCGGCGACCGGCGGGGCGCCTACTTGAACGTCTCGAACGAAGCGGCGAGTCCGGCAGACCATGCATTGCGGTAATACTGGGCGACATTGTTGTTGTAGCCGCTCTGCCCCCACAGCACGATGGGGACGCCGAGGAAGTCGCTCAGCGGCGTGAAGCCGAATTCGGCGCGGACGGTGTTCCATCGGGCCACATTGAGGTAACCAGTGGTATAGGACAGGGATGCGCCCTTGAACCAGTCGCGGCGGAACTCGAAATTCATCTTGAGGCGCAATCCGTCGACCTGGCCGATACGGGTGATCGCACGCGGCCCCTCCCATGTGTAGTATTCCTCGCTCGTCCGCTGGAACAGGCCGTGGTGCAGGAAATACTTCACCTCGGCATCCAGCGAATCGAGGCCGTGGCTATGCATCTGCAGATGGCGCTTGTATCCCAGGTAGTCCCAGCCGCGGCTGACATAATCCTGTGCGATCTCGGGCGTGCCGTAGCTCGCCACCGCGCTGTTGAACAATGCCTGCGAGTCGACGGATTGCCCGTTCGATTCGTGCGCATAGCCGACGTCGTAATAGTCCAGGCCGTTATCGTCCGACCACAGGCTCTTCCCCGCCGTACCCGACTCGTAAAAGCGCAGGAACAGCTTGGGGTTGAGCCGCTTGGTGACGACCGGCGCGGAATGACGGTCGAAGTACTGTCCCATCCTGCCGGTGAAGGCAATGAAAGGCAGCATGTTGAACTTGTAGCCTTGCTCCAGGGTATCGAACAGCAGCGGGTAGCGCATGGACAGCGTGAAGTCCATGTACGCATTGCGCTCGTAACTGTCCCGCGTCATGCCCAGCAGGGTGGGTTCGTCGGATGCCAGCAGCGGCATCGAACGCAGCGGCCGCTCGGGCACTTCGGAATTGGTCTCTGCGCCCTGGCCGGCCAGCGGCAGCAGCAATGTACCCAGCAACGCCAGTTCAGCAATACGACGCATGGATGACCCAGTCCTTTCCCTCATGCACTTACCCGGGTTGCCAGCCCCAAAGCGCGGATGCGCGCTGCGAACGCTTCCAGGCGTTCTGCAGGCAACGCGCTCAGGCGCGGCGCTTCCGGCTGCAACGAAGGCCGCGCCAGACCGTAGAGCAGCACGCCTTGCGGCCTGATGCCGTCGCGCAGGCAGGCGCCGAGAAAATCCAGGTAGTCGTCTTCGTCCTGCCGCTCCGGTGCGCTGCCGTCCAGCGCGAACCAGCAAGTCTGCAGCCAGGTATCCGGGCAACAGGCGACAGCCGTGGCGAGGTTCTGCCGCAGCTTGTCCACGGTCATCCGGGTGTCGTTGACCAGCGCCATGCCCGCCTCGCTGGCGCGGTCCAGTTTGAACCACACTTCGCCGTTGAGCTGCGCCATGCGGCGCAATCCCTGCTGCACGTTGTCGCGCTGCATCAGGCTGCCGTTGGTGATCAGCACCAGCTTCAAAGCGGCCGGCTTGTGCCTGGCGATCAGCTCGATGACCTCGGCGAATTCCTGAGCGCTGGTCGGTTCGCCGTTGCCGGACAGCGCGATGTCGTTGATGCGCCGCGCTTCCGGCGGCACGCGCAGCATGAAGTCGCCGTGCTGCAATTCGTGCAGGAATCCGCCCAGCTCTTTCTCCAGCAAGCCCAGATCGACCGGCGGGGCCGTACCGCGGGTGAGGTCGGGCACCTGGCAGTAGATGCAGCGCCAGTTGCAGGCATTGTTCGGATTGAGGTTGATGCCGATGGAGACGCCGCCGGCGCGGCGCGAAACGACCGGATAGACATAACGCAATCCGGCGCTGTCGCGACTGTGGTCGGTGATGCTCAGGATATCTTCGGTCAAGATTTTACCAATGGCAGGTATTGGGCCGGATCCACCGGCTTGCCGAATTTGCGGATCTCGAAATGCAGCTCGACCTGGCTGGCATCGGTGTTGCCCATCTCGGCGATCTTCTGCCCCTTGCTCACGTTCTGGCCCTCTTTCACCAGGATCTGGTCGTTGTGCGCATAGGCGCTGAGATAGGTCTTGTTGTGCTTGATGATGATCAGCTTGCCGTAACCGCGCAGCCCGCTGCCGCTGTAGACCACCTTGCCGGCCGCACTGGCCACCACCGCCTGGCCGCGCACGCCGACGATGTCGACCCCTTTGCGGTTGTCGCTCTCGGAGAATCCGGCAACCAGCTTGCCCTTGGTCGGCATGCCCCACTCCAGCGGCTCTTCGTCATCCACCGCACGGGCCGGCACTGCCGCCGGCCTCGCCGGTGCCGCTTCGGCGACCGCCGGGGCAGTCGCCGCCGAGGCCGGTTCGTACTGCAGGCGCTCCGCTTGCGCCAGGGCGCTCTCGGTATAGGCCAGCTTGCCCACCTTGGGATAGCTCTTGGTCGCGCCCGGTTCCGGCGGCACCTGCGAAGCCATCACCGGCCTGGGTTCTTCCCTGCGCGCGGAGTCGGCGGTCTGGATATGCAGCTGCAACACCTGCCCGATCTTGATCGCTGCGGGGTTGTCGAGATGGTTCCAGTCCGCCACATCGCGGTAGTCCACGCCGTGCAGGAAAGCGATGCTGTAGAGCGTGTCGCCCTTCTGCACCACATAGATCCGGGTGACGGTCTGGTTGTCCGAATCCATCACCGGCACAGGTTTTTTCGCGGCCGATGGCGGCGCGGTCCTGGCCGGTTTCTTGTCCGCGCCGTATTCCATGACGGGCGCACGGCGGCCGTTCGGCGCCGGCGATCCGCAACCCGTCGCCACCAGGGCAGCCAACGCCAATGCCCCACACAGCAGAATCTGTCTGTTCATGCTTTCCCCATCACCAGCGGTACGAACTTCACGGCTTCCAGGCGGCTTTCGCGGAAGCCGTTCTCATCGCGCTCGATCAGGTACAGATATTGTTCCTGCGTCCCCATCGGCAGCACCATTCTACCACCGACCGCCAGCTGCTCCCGCAGCGCGGCGGACAGCGCGGGCGCGGCGCACGCCATGATGATGCCGTCGAACGGGCCGGCATCCGGCAAGCCGGCGGTGCCATCCGCATAACGCAGACTGACGTTGAACATCTTCAGTTCGCGCAGCGTCTTCCTGGCGCGCTCGTACAGCGGCTGGATACGCTCGACCGAATAGACCTCCTTCGCCACCTTCGCCAGCACTGCGGCCTGGTAGCCGCAGCCGGTGCCGATCTCCAGCACGCGATTGAGCTGCCTGCCGTTGCGCAGCACTTCGGTCATGCGCGCCACGATATAGGGTTGCGAGATGGTCTGCCCGTGCCCGATGGGCAGCGACACATCGTCGTATGCGCGCGATGCCAGCGCTTCGTCGATGAAGATGTGGCGCGGAATCTCGCTCATCGCCGCCAGCACCGTTTCGTCCTGGATGCCCTCGGCGCGCAACCGCTCGATCAGGCGGCCGCGCGTGCGCGCCGAAGTCATGCCGATGCCGGCGTGGCGCAGGTTCACTGCCGCCCCCCGCCCGCAGCCAGCCACGAACGCACCGCATCCAGCTGGCTGTATTGCGTAAGATCGATCTGCAGCGGCGTGATCGAGACGCGATCCTGCGAGGTCGCATGGAAATCCGTCCCTGCGCCGGCGTCCTGCGCTTTGCCCGCCGCGCCCACCCAGTACACCGGCTGGCCGTGCGGGTTGCTGCTCTTGATCACCGGTTCGGCCTTGTGCCGCTTGCCCAGGCGCGTGACTTCCATGCCCTGCAGGCGTTCATGGGGCACATCGGGAACGTTCACGTTGAGCAGCCAGGGATGCGAGTTGGCCTGCGTCATGAAACGCTGCACCAGCTCCACCGCCACTTTTCCCGCCGTATCGTAGTGCTCCGGGTTGTGTCTGTCCATGGAGATGGCGATGGCCGGGATGCCGAGCAGGAAACCCTCGGTTGCGGCGGCCACCGTGCCGGAATAGATGGTGTCGTCGCCCATGTTGGCGCCCGAGTTGATGCCGGACACCACGATGTCCGGCTGCGTATCCAGCATGCCGGTCACCGCCAGGTGCACGCAATCGGTCGGCGTACCGTCGACGTAGTAGAAACCGCTCGCCGCCTGGCGCAGGTTGAGCGGACGGCTCAGGGTGAGGGAGTTGCTCGCGCCGCTGCGGTCGCGCTCCGGGGCCACCACGACCACCTCGGCGATCGCGGAAAGATGCCGGGCAAGGCAGGCGAGTCCCGGCGCAAAATAGCCGTCGTCGTTACTGAGCAGGATACGCATAAGGCAGATCGGGATCGAAGATGGAAGCGGGCAAAGTCGGTGTCATGGTCGTTGGCGATCGGTCCGGCGCATCTGGCGCGAACCGCGGAAGCGGATGTTAGCTGCCTTTTCCGTTTGCATCCAGCCCGTTGTGGCGTTCATGCCAGCCACTCGAAGCCGATCTGCTCGAAATCCTCGCCCTCCGCCAGCAGATTCAGCAGCTTCAGTTCGCGGCTGTTTTCGCCCATCAGCGCCTGATAATAGTTGCCCGGCACAAACGCCCCGGGTTCCAGCAGCAGGGTGGCGTTGCGGTAGCTGTTTTGCGCGTCGGGCAGGACGATGGCCGGCAGGTAGGTGTACTGGAACGAGCCGGAACTGGTCTCCCAGTTGGAGGCTTTCTCCGCCCCTTTGCCGAGCGCGCGCAGCCAGATCGAGAGCGGCTTCTTGGCGACGATGGCGATGACCAGGTGCACGACGCCCTGCGCATCGGTGTGGATACGGCGGATCGTGCCGACCCACCAGAGCGGGTTGTTCTGTGTCCTGATGCCGCACAGGTCGCCGATTTTGACCCAGGTTCCCTCGCTCTTCGCCAGCCTGATGCCGATCTCGTCGACGCTGATGTCGGTGACCGTCCAGGCCTCGGCGCTGTAATCCACCGCGCCGTCCGCAGCCAGGCCGATCCGTCCGGCCTGCTCGCCGGCCCCGGCGGAGGCGGCCAGTTCGATGCGGGTCACCATCTGGCTGACCAGGCGGAAACCGTGGATCACATCGACCTTGCTATCGATGCCGCGATGGTCCTGATGGCGCAACGGCGGTTGCCGCGCCCACCAGGTCAGCAGGTGCTTGAGTACGGTCAGCTTGCCCGAGGGGGTGAATTCGCTGCCGAAGCGGCGCTCCTGCCAGACCGGATCGTCTTCGTTCTGTTTTTCGATCTTCTCCACCGCCGGCACGGCGCGCACCGCACCGAAATAGCGGCTGTCCGGTGTGGCCGCTCCGTCGGTCCGGCACGGCGCGACAGCGGCGGCAAGATCGAAACGGTAGGGACAGTCGGCATCCGCCTCGCGCCTGAGATCGAAGAAGCTCGCCAGGCGGCCGGCAATGCGGTAGCTCACCTCGATCTGGTCGGGAGCAAGTTCGTCGGGAGCGGAAACGTACAGCAGCAATGCATGCAGCAGCTCGCGTTGCGGGCTGACATGGATGACATGGCCCGCGTACGGCAACACCATGCTCTCGGCGATCTGTTCGGATTCGACGAAGCGCTGGCACGCCGCCAGCTGCTGCCACACGGCAGGCTCGGCATCGAGATAGCGCATCAGTTCCAGTTTCAGCTGTTCGCCGATGGCGCGCGCCCACCTGACGCAGATCAGCGGCAGTTGCTGCCTGAGCTCGGAAGCTTTGCTCTTTGCCGCCCGATATTCGTCGATGCTTGCGGCATACGCCCCGGCCAGCGCCTTGGCATAAGCGTGCACGCCCTGCCACAGGTGCACGCCCTTGAAGTCCTGCAGGTGCGGCGCGCCGAGATACTGGTGCAGCAACTCCGTATGCAGCGGCAACGCGGTCTCGTCCAGCAGCAGGATGATGGCGATGCGCACCTCGGGATGGAAACCGCTGGTGGTCTTGATCGAGTCCAGCCAGAAGGTGATGTCTTCCAGCGCCTTGTAACGATCGTCTTCCGGCAACTCCGCGATCAGGCGCCTGGCTTCGTCCAGGTCGAACAGGGGGTGGTCCGGTTTCGCTTCAAACAGACTGAACATGGTTCGACCTTCTGCCGGTTAAACAGTGGGCCACATTATATTCAGGATAGCGCCTGCGTTGTCGCCGCTTTGCGCGGGCAAGGAATTACAGGTGCGCCTCGAACTCCGCCGCTGGGACCGGCCTGCCGAACAGGTAGCCCTGGAACACCACGCAACCGTACTGCTCCAGCAGCTCCAGCTGGGCCGCCGTCTCGACGCCCTCAGCGATCACCTCCAGGTCGAAGTTGTGCGCCATGTCGATGATCGTCTTCACCATCACGGCATCGCTGCTGTCCACCGTCATGTCGCGCACGAAACCCTGGTCGATCTTGATCTGGTCGAGTGGCAGGCGCTTCAGGTAGGACAGGGAAGAATAGCCCGTGCCGAAGTCGTCCAGCGACAGCGAGATGCCGAGTTCGCTGCGCAGCGCATGCATCTTCGCGGTGATGACACCTATCTCCTCCAGCGCGATGCTTTCGGTCAATTCCAGCTTGAGGCGCGCCGGCTGGATGCCGTGTTTCCGGATCACAGCCGCGACCTGCTCGACGAAACCGGGCTGCTTGAATTGGCGTGCACTGATGTTGACCGCCAGTACCAGTTGGCGCGTCCGTTCGTGATGGCTCCAGGCAGCGATCTGCCGACAGGCCTCGTCCAGCACCCAATGCCCGATGTCGAGGATCAGCGAGCTCTCCTCGGCAAAGGGGATGAATTGCGCCGGCGGCACCATTCCGCGCAGCGGGTGCATCCAGCGCACCAGCGCCTCGGCACCGACCGGGCGGCGGTCGCGGTCGACCTGGACCTGGTAGTACAGCTGCAATTGCCCTTCGTGGATGGCTTGGCGCAGATCCGATTCCAGCGTGGCGATCGCCTCCACCGAGCGCTGCATCCGCGGATCGAAGAAGCGCACGGCATTGCGCCCCGCCTCCTTGGCCTGATACATCGCCATGTCGGCCTGCTTGATCAACTCTTCCGCCGACTCGCCGTTGCCGTGTATCAGGCTGACGCCGATGCTGGGCGAGCTGTGATGCACCTTGTCGTGCAGCTGGTAGGGGCTGGACAGGCTGGCGCGTATCTTCTCGGCGATTTGCGCTGCCGCCTGCGTGGCATCCTTGATGTCTGCACCCAGATTCTCCAGCAGCACCACGAACTCGTCGCCGCCGATGCGCGCCACCGTGTCCACTTCGCGCACGCAGGATTTGATGCGCCAGGCCACCTCGACCAGCAGCATGTCGCCATAGGCGTGGCCGAGGGTGTCGTTCAGCGTCTTGAACCTGTCCAGGTCGAGGAACATCAGCGCGCCGCAATCCCGGTTGCGCTTGTTGGCGGCAAGCGCATGCGCGAGCCGGTCGTTCAGCAGGCGGCGGTTGGGCAGGCAGGTCAGCGCGTCGTAATTGGCCTGCCAGAAGATCAGCTCGTCCTTCTGTTTCTTCTCGGTGATGTCGGAAAATTGCGCCACATGGCGGTATACGCTGCCATCGGAGCGGCGCAGGATGCTGATATGCGCCATCTTGACGTAGATCTCGCCGGTCTTGCGCTTGTCCCAGATCTCTCCCTGCCAGTGTCCCTCGTTCAGGATGGCCTGCCACATGTGGCGGTAGAATTCCTGGTCATGCTTGCCGGACTGCATGATCCGGGGATTCTTGCCCCTCACCTCCTCCAGCGTATAACCGGTGATGCGGGTGAACGCCGGGTTCACGTCCACGATCAGGTTGTTCTCGTCGGTGACCATGATCGCATCGGCATTCGATTGATAGATCGACGCCGCCAGTTTCATCGACCGCTCCGAACTGGAAAGCGCTTCGGACATCTGGTTGAACGCCAGACCGAGCTTGCCGATCTCGTCCTGCTCGCCCGGCTCCAGCCTGATCGGCACGAACTGCTCCATGCTGCCGCTGAGCTGCATCGATTCCATGGTCGACTGCAGCTTGACGAGCGGCCGCATGAACTTCTGGATCAGCCAGTTGATGGCGAAGAACAGCAGGATCTGCAGCAGGATGTGCCCCAATATCAGCATGTTCTTGGCATGCCTGATGTTGTTCAGTTCGCCGGTCAGGTCGATGGTGATGCTGGCGGCACCGTTCACCGATCCGGCTTGCACATGGTGGCAGTTCAGGCAGTTGGTGCCGCGGAAATAGGTGCTGGCGATGAATGGCACCACGGCCCGCAGCTTCAGCATGCCGCGCTCTTCGCTCAGTTCGAACTGCGGCTTCTTCGATTCGATGGCGCGACGATCCATGTCGTCCCTGATCTGCTCTTCCGGCAGGCCGGGGCCGAACTGATCCTGCACCTGTTTGGCGCGGATGATGCGCAGTTCGCTCACGTTCTCCGATGCGCCCATCTTCTTGATGAACAGCCGGCGGTTCTCCGGATCGGTGATCATGCCCGTGACCATCAGCATGTTCATGCCGTTGATCACCCCGTCGGCCGAGATCTCGGCACGCCGTTCGGCTTCATCCAGGATGCCCTCATTGAACAGGTTGATGACCCAGAAGTGGGCGACGAACAGGACAACGACCAGCATCCCCTGGATGAGGATGCTGAGCTTGGTGCCGATCCCGAGAGATCTCCACCAGTTTTTCATGGCGTGTCCGCCATCGAATTGCCCTTTGTCAGTCTGGCCATTTTCCCGACCTGGATCGTGATGTTTTTTACCGGATTGCCATCGCGGATCGCGCCTTTTTTCCGCATATCATGAAAAGAGAATACACCACCTTCTGCAATTCGCGCACAAGGCCCCCCGGACTCCCGGCCCGCTCGATTGCGCCGAACGACCGCGTGCCATTGTCTGGCGTTCGCCAGCCAGGGCGCAGATATGGACGATCATGTGGATGGAAGACCAATTTGGATTGGTCGGGGTGAGAGGATTCGAACCTCCGACTCCTGCGTCCCGAACGCAGTACTCTACCAGGCTGAGCTACACCCCGCTCATGCAGGCCAGCCGGCCTGCGGTGAAACTAAAATTGCCGCGTCGCGGCAAAGTTTGCCAATTCTAACAGACACTGCTTGTATTTAGAATCGGCAAACGCAGCGATGGACGCACAAGCAGCCTCGGCCTCGCGCAGCGCCTGCTGCCGGGTGAAGTCGAGCGCCCCGGTATCGCGGATGATCGCCAGCACTTCGGCGAACTTGCTCACGTCGCCCTGTTCGATCGCGGCACGCACCACGGCCGCCTGTGCGCTGGTGCCGTGCCGCATCGCATGGATCAATGGCAGCGTCGGCTTGCCTTCGGCCAGGTCGTCGCCAAGATGTTTGCCGGTCTGCGCCTCGTCGGCCGAATAATCCAGCACATCGTCGATCAGCTGGAACGCGGTGCCGAGATGCATGCCGTAACGCGAAGCCGCCTCTTCCTCGGCGGCGGATGCGCGGCCGAGGATGGCGCCCAGCCGCATCGCCGCCTCGAACAGCTTGGCGGTCTTGCAATGGATGACGCGCATGTAGTTGGCCACATCCACGTCCGCATCGTGGCAGTTGAGCAGCTGCAACACCTCGCCCTCGGCGATGACATTGGTGGCATCGGCCAGCGTCTGCATCACGCGCATCTCGCCCACCTCGACCATCATCTGGAACGAACGCGAGTACAGGAAATCCCCCACCAGCACGCTGGCCGCGTTGCCGAACAGCGCATTGGCCGTTTCGCGCCCGCGCCGCAGCTCGGACTCGTCCACCACATCGTCGTGCAGCAGGGTCGCGGTGTGGATGAACTCCACCACCGCCGCCAGTTCGTGCTGATGCCTGCCGCTATAGCCGAAAGCCTGCGCGGAAAGCAGCACCAGCGCCGGGCGCAGGCGCTTGCCGCCGCTGTTGATGATGTATTCGCCGACCTGGTTGACCAATGCCACTTCGGAATGTAGCCGGGTGCGGATCACCGCATCCACCGCCGCCATATCCGAAGCAAGTAATTGCTTGAGGTTTTCCAAAGATGCTTCCTATTCTGAATACGGAGTGTAAACCGGCGCTGTTACGCGCTCTTTTCGCAGAGCGCGCATTGTCGCATAAAGCCGTCCTATCCGATAACCCGCTCCCGCCGGCGCAGGTACAGGCCCATCCCCACGCCGGCCGCACTGAGGGCGACCACATAATGCACCGGGATCTGCGGATCGAGCGGCAACAGCCGGCTCACCAGCACCGGCGTCAGGCCGCCGAACACGGCATATGCCACGTTATAGCCGAAGGAAAGGCCGGAGAAACGGACCGCGGGCGGGAATAGCCGGACTGCGGTGCTGGGAACCACGCCGATCACCCCGACAAAGAAACCGCACAGGCCGTACAGCAGATAGATCTGTTCCGGCGACACGCTCAATTGCCGGTACAACAGCCAGGAGGATGCCCCCAGCGCCACGCATCCCGCGGCCAGCACGCGGCCCGCACCGAAACGGTCGGCCAGCGCGCCGAACGTGATGCAGCCGATGCTCAGGAACAGGGTTGCCACGCTGTTGGCCTGCAGCGCCGTCACGGCGGAAATGGCAAACAGTTTCTGTATCAGGGTCGGCGTCATCAGGATCATCACCACGATGGCGGCGGACAGCAGCCAGGTCAGCAACATGGTCAGCACGACCGAGGGGAGATGTTCCCGCACCACGGTTTTCAAGGGCAATTCCTCGGCCAGCTGCTGCCGCGCCTGCATCTCCCTGAACACCGGCGTTTCGTGCAGGTACTGGCGCAACCATACCGCCACCAGCCCGAATGCGCCGCCGAGGATGAACGGTACGCGCCAGCCGTCCGCCAGCAACTCGACCGGCGAATAAGCGCGATTCACCGCGGTCGCCACCAGCGAACCGAGCAGGATGCCGCCGGTCAGCCCCGCCGTGAGCGTGCCGCAGGCGAAACCGACATGGCGCTGCGGCACGTGCTCGGAGACGAACACCCAGGCGCCGGGCACTTCGCCGCCGATGGCCGCGCCCTGGAACACGCGCAAGGCCAGCAACAACAGCGGCGCCCAGATGCCGATCGCCGCATACGTCGGCAACAGGCCGATGGCCAGCGTCGGCACCGCCATCAGCAGGATGCTCAGCATGAACATGCGCTTGCGCCCGAACAGGTCGCCGAAATGCGCCATCACGATCCCGCCCAGGGGACGCGCCAGATAGCCGGCAGCGAAGATGCCGAAGGTCTGCGTCTGGCTCAGCCAGTCCGGCATATCGGCGGGGAAGAACAGCTTGGAGATCGCCCCGGCGAAGAACACGTAGATGATGAAGTCGTAGAATTCCAGCGTCCCGCCCAGCGCGGCCAACCCCAACGTGCGATAGTCCTTGCGGTTCAAACTAGGCATGCTTGTTCCCTCTCCAGCGCAAATATCCCGTTTTCAACTGCACCGCCAGCGCGTAGAGCGCCAGCCACGGGTCGAACAGATAGTCCCACAGGTTGGGCGATTCGTACCAGCCGGCGCTCCACGCCGCCACCGCCAGGGCGAGGCATGACGCGAGCAGCACGGAGTAGCGCAAGGCGGCCCAGACCGCCACGCCCAGCAGCGCCGCCATGAACCACAGGTTGCCGTAGCCCAGACGATAGGGGTCGAACATGCCCAGCCCCAGCGCGAAAGGATAGAACAGGACGGCGGCGATCAGCACCGCTCGCAACATCGCCAGGCGGTCCTGCTCCTCGACCGGCGCATGGCCGGAGAAAGAACGCACCGCAGCCAGCGCCAGCAACACCAGGGTGGCGATGCTCAGGTCGCCGGTGATGCCGCGCACGAAGCCGGCCAGCGAGAGGCCCCACAGCGGGATCGAAACGACGATGGCCGCCGCAGCCAGCACCCCGGCCCGCCTGGGCAGCGGCAAAGCCTGCACACGCGGCAGGCGCAGCAGCAACGCGAGGATGGCCAGCGTGATGCCGCCCAGGCCGGTCAGGTCAGTGTCCAGTTGCATCGTTGCCCTTCTTCAAATGACGATTCAGCCAGAGCTGATCGAACGTGACGTGCTTGATCAACACCCGGTTCCAGGTATAGGAGAGATGGAAATCGCCGTTATGCGCCTGGATCAGGTAGGGATAGGAGAATTCGAAGCTGCAGCCGCCGTCCGCACGCACCCTCGCCTTGGCCGAATCCAGGTATTCGTCCAGCGTGGCGGCAGGCGCCTGCGCCAGACTCGCTTCGGAGTTCAGCAGCAGCCCCTGCACGATGTGCATGCACTGCTTCTCGTCCAGCTTCTTGTCGCGGATCACGCGCATCTCTTCCAGCCGGTGCAGTTCCTTCCAGTTGCGGCCGCCGTCTGCCGACAGCATCAGCGACAGGCTGTCGCGTCCCTGCTCCTGGTGGTTCAGCACCGCCAGCAGCCGCCCGTCCGGCAATGCCGTGGCCGACAGCGCCGCATCGGGATTGGGGAAGGCGGATTTTTCCACCCCGCTCCAGTGCTGCCCGCCGTCTTCGGTGGTCAGGCTGCGGGCAAGATGGGGATTGTCCTTGCCGGCGTAACGCGTCAGCACCAGCGCGTCGTCCCGGCTCCTGGCCAGCACCACCGGCTGCAGCGTGCCTTGCCCGGCACTGGCCAGGCGCTGCTTGTCGACAACATTGCCTGCCGCATCGAGATGCAGCATCTCGGCGAATTTGCTGAACGACTCGTGGTACACCGGCACGCCCATCGATCCGTCGGCATACAGGAACGGCGTGCCCTTCACCAGCGTGCTGATGTTGATGAACGGAGAGGTGATCAGGCGGCGCGGCGCATCCCATGTCTCGCCGTCGTCGTGCGAGGTCATCATTGTGATGGAGCTGCCGGCCCAGCCGCCCAGCGACACCGTCACATAGAACAGGCGCAAGCTGCCGTCCGCCGCACGGGCCGCTACCGGGTTGCCCAGTTTCGAAACATAACGATGCAGGGCGCGCTGCGTGCTGGAACGGCTGGCCACCACCTGCTCGGCACCCCATTCGTCCTTGAGCGGATCGAACACCGCGCTGTTGACGGTCACATCGGATGCACCTTCCCGGCTGCCGGAGAACCAGAAGGCGCGAATCCGTCCGTCCTTGAGCTCGACAAGCGAGGACGCGTGGGTCTGCACATGCAGGCGGGAAGAAGCGAAATGACTCTCGTAGCGCCCCACGACCACATTCGGCTCATCCTCCCCGCGACGGGATCGCCGCCGGCCTTTTTTCCGCACCGGCGGCTTCTTCACCACCGCCACAGGCTGGGCGGCAGGAGTATCGATCACCGGCAGGCGGAAGCCGAACGACAGGGCCGGCTGCTGCCATGCCTTGTGCAAGCCGAAACCGAATGCCACCAACACGATGCCGAGCGAGAGCGCACGCTTAATATCCAGCATCAACGGCATCCTTCCTTGTTCTTATCGGGTACATTGGGATCCACGAGGGACGATTCGACCAGCAATTCTTTCACGAAAAGATGCCGGAACACATCCCCCCCGAGCATCGCATGCAACTCGTCCGGACTCTGTCGCCCGCGTATCTCCATCCTTTGCCCGATCACCTTGCAGCCGGCACAGGCTTCCGCCCCGAACGGCAACTGCACTGCGAACAGGCGGTAGCGCGCGGCCAATTCGGCCGGCTGCAGGTTCCAGTTCTCGTCGTAGCCATGCACGTGCGCGGCCGGCAGCATGAAGCGGTCGCCCTCGTCGTGTGCCCGGAAATTGCACGGCACCCACACATCCTTGTCCTGCACATAGTGGCGGGCCGCATCGTCATAGGTCCCCAGCGCACCGTCGAACGGCCGCAAGAAAGCGGCAAGCGCCAGGAAGGTGAGCAATACCACGACATTGACCAGGCGACGCGTGAATTGCGGGCCGGACAGCGCAAGAGCGGCCAGCGCCAGCGCCACTCCCAGCAACATCCAGAAGCTCCAGCCGTACATGCCGGCTGCCTCGCCCTGCAGGCTGGCGGCCAGCCTGGCCAGCAGCGCCAGCAGCACGCCTGCTGCCAGCAGCGTGAGTACGAACACCCAGCGCGGGATGCGCTGCCAGTTGAGCGCGCACAGCACGGCAACCCCGGGCATCGCTTCCAGCAGATAGCGCGCCGAGCGCTGGCTGGGCACGGCGAACACGAGGAACAAAACGGCCATCCAGATCCACAGCATCTGCTCTGCGTCGCCGAGCTGGTAGCGCCGGCGCCAGGCGACGCAGAACAGGGCCGCCACCGGGAAGGCCAGCAGTCCCGCGTTCATCGGATAGCCCAGCACCAGCGCCCAGATGCTGCTGCCGCCCCACAGCAGGCCGGTCCAGTATCCGCCGCCATGCGCCTCGAACTTGCCGGCGTTCTCGCCGACCACGAATTCGCGCCACACCGATTGCGGGTCCGGATCGAACACGAACCACAGGGAAAACAGCGCCAGCGCCACGATACCGGCGAGCACCGGCTTGTAGGCATCCTGCAGCAGGAACTCGCGCCATCGGTAGCGGCGCTGGTGCAGGTACCACCAGGCCAGTGCCAGCCCCACCGGCGCCAGCAAGGCAAACGATTTGTACAGCAGGCCAATGCCGATCTCCCCGCCGAGCAGCAGCGGTACCAGGAAGCCGGAAGCGAAGGCCTGCTGCCGCCAATACAACAGCGTGAAGAACGGCAGGAAGAACCAGAACACTTCGGGCGGGTTGACCAGGAACGGCCGGCCGTATCGATAGGTGCTGAAGAAGGCGAGGAAGGTGAGCGCCGCGACGAAACCGGTCTCCGACTGCCCCGACAGCCTGCGTGCCAACAGGAATACCAGCAGCGCGGTGAGCAGCGTGTAGATCACGCTGGGATAGCGCAGATGCCACAGGTCCCAGTCCTGGCCCCAGTGCGTCGAGGCGATGCCCTGCCAGAACAGCAGCGGCGGCTTGGTGTTGCGCATGCCGTCGAGTTCCGACTGCAGCGGCAGCAGGTGGCCGCTCGCCGCGGTCAGGCGCGTGATGTGTTCGTACGGATATTCGTCGCCGTTCTTGGGGATGTGCTGGCTATCGAGGCCGTAGCAATAAGTGAAGACAGCGAGCGCGAGCGCCAGGACATTCCACAGCAGATGTAGCCTCCCCAGCCGCCCGTTCATGGTCAATCGCGATGCGGTGGCTCGACATGCCGGATCAGCTTCAGCCGTCCGAACGTCCAGATGTCATTGAGCACGAAATTCAGCACGCTGGTCAGCCCGATGGCGATGAGGTTGGCGATCTGGTAGAAGAAATGCGGTGCCAGCAGGTTGGTGAACACGATCTGCAAGGCGATGCTCAGCCAGCACGCCAGCGTGTATTGCCAGAACTGGGCGAGCCAGGATTTGTGGTGATGTTCCTTGCGGTCCGCCCAGGTCCACAGGCGGTTCCAGAAGAAGTTGTTCACGGTGGCCAGGAAGATCGCCAGCGCCAGCGACAGGTTGAGCTTGAGCTGGGTCGGCTGCACGCCGCTGAACAGATGTTCCTGCCCCAGATACAGGATGCCGAGATTCACCACCGTGCCCGATGCACCCACCGTGCCGAACTTGAGGAAGCGCCGGGAAAAGACGCGACGGAACAGCGAAGCCAGCGAAAGATGAAGATTCAGCAGGGTGCTCATGCCCGCCCTGCCTCTTGCAGCAGCTTGCGCGCCTGCTGCAGCACCTGTGCGACGCCGATCTGCTTCAGGCACTGGTTGTCCCCGTCGCAAGGCGAATTACGATGGTTGTAGGCGGTGAGGCAGGGCGAGCACGACAATCCGGAATACAGGCAATGGATGTTGGGGGCCAGCGGGCTGTATAGCGCCGGCGTCTCCGGACCGAAGAACACCAGTGTCTGCAACGGCGTCAGCGCGGCGAACTGGCCTGGCCCGCCATCGTTGGTCACCAGCAGCGACGCACGGTGGAAGATGGCCAGCAGATGGCGCACCGACCTGGTGTAGCCGGTCAGGTCGATGCAACTGGGGTCGTTGCAATGCGCCACCACCTCCTGCGCCAGCGGCTTGTCTTCCTTGAGGCCGATCACCGCCACCGCATAACCTTCATCCAGCAGTTCGATGCACAGCTGCTTGTAGTTCACCGCCGGCCACGCGCGTATCGGCAGGATGCCGCCGCCGGGATAGACCAGCACCAATCTCCTGTCCTGCAGCACCGGGAAATCCCTGAGCAGGACCGACTCGACCTGCTCCAGCTCGCCTGCGGCGAACTGCAGCAGCGGCGGCGCCGACAATTCGGCCGCCATTGCCTTGGCGGCGGGATGCGTCTCCGATTCGATGGCGGCGACCATGGTCAGGAACTGCTGCGACAGGTGGCGATAGGGGTTGTACAGCACCGGACGGTTGATGAACGAGCCGCGGTACAGTCCCTCCTGGGTGTGCGGCTGGAAACCGACATGCAACTTCGCGCCGGACAGGTAGGAGAAGATGCTGCTGACGCGCGAGAACAGTTCGCAATCGATCACCACGTCGAAGCCGATGCGGCGCATGGCCAGCAGCGCCCTGATGCTGTCGGCCGCAAAACCGCCCAGCGACTTGTCGCGGATGGTGATCACGTTTTCCGGCGGCATCACGCCGAGCAGGTCGAGCACCTCGCGGTTCTTGGCGAACATCAGGATGTGCAGGGAGGCATCGGGATAGCGGCGACGCAGGTCGGCGAACATCGGCTGCGCCAGCACCAGGCTGCCCATCTCCGACAGCAGCACGATCAGGATGCGCCTGGGCTGGACCGTTGCCGGCCGGCCGGAGAACAGGCGGCGAACACGCTCGAACAGCGAAAACATCCCGCAGATCGGCATCCCGGCCCAATGGTCGACTGCGCGTTGGAATTTAATGTTCAAAGGAGCGTATCCGGTAGTGGGGTTGCGACTCTGGCAAGGCGGCGCATTATCGGTGAAAGCCGCACTTTGAACAAGCCAGCCGCCGCGCCGCGATGCGGCAGTTGTGGAACAGGTGCCTGTTCGTGTAGATTCCGCGAACTCACTCATCGGGCGACCCGCCAACATGCAACAACCAGCAACACTGGGCAAATACACCCTCACCAGGAAACTCGGCCAAGGCGCCACCAGTTCGGTCTATCTCGGGTTCGACCCTTTCGCCAAACGCGAAGTGGCGATCAAGGTGCTGAAACAGGAGATCCTGAATGATCCCAAGATGGGCAAGCTGTACCAGCGGCAGCTGGACAACGAAGCTTCGCTGGCAGGCAAGCTGTCGCACCCGCACATCGTGGCGATCTACGATGCGATGATCGGCGACGATGCCAGCCACATCGTGATGGAATACGTCAGCGGCGGTACGCTGGAAAAACACTCGGCCCCGGACAACCTGCTGCCCATCGACCGGGTGGTGGAATACATGTTCAAATGCTGCCGCGCGCTCAACTATGCGCAGTTCAACGGCGTCATCCACCGCGACATCAAGCCCGCCAACATGCTGCTCACCGAGGACGGCGACATCAAGATCTCCGACATGGGTGCGGCCCTGCTGCTGGACATCGAACAGACGCAGATCAGCAACATCGGCTCCCCCGGCTACATGTCGCCGGAGCAGCTGCGCGGCGAGGTGCTGACCCACCAGACCGACATCTATTCCCTCGGCGTGGTGATGTATCGCCTGCTCAGCGGGCATGCGCCGTTCCACGCGCAGAACCTGGCCAGCCTGTGCCAGCAGGTGCTGCATGCCACGCCGCCGCCGTTGCGCCAGCTGCGGCCGGACATCCCGCCGCAGCTGGAACGCGTGGTGATGCGGGCCATGCACAAGGACCGGCAGGAACGCTACCAGAACTGGAAAGATTTCGGCAGCGATCTCGCCGCGCTGGGCCGGTTCGAGCAAAAGCCGCTCGATATCAACCAGACCGAGAAATTCACCACGCTGCGCGAGATGTCGCTGTTCCGGGATTTCACCGATATCGAGCTGTGGGAGATCCTGCGCATCGGCGAATGGCAGCAACAGCCGGCGCAAACCGTGCTGATGCGCGAAGACGAGCTGGGCGACACCTTCTATATCATCATCGAGGGCAGCGTCAGCGTGACCAAGAACGGACGCCTGCTCAACCTGATCCGCAGCGACGACTGTTTCGGCGAAATGGCCTACATCAGCGGCCGCGTGGTGCCGCGTTCCGCCACCGTCACCGCCGGCACCGAGGTCACCGTGCTGAAGATATCCCCGGCACAGCTGGCCAAGCTCTCCGACCACTGCCAGTTGCATTTCAACCAGGCCTTCTTGCGCGTGATGGCAGACCGTCTCAGAATGGCGGACGACCGATTCGCCAAGCTGGCCAATTAGAACAAACAGAGGAGAACAACATGTCGAACAAATTCGTGATCCAGACCCCCGACGCCCCCGCCGCCATCGGCACCTATTCGCAAGCCGTGCGCGTCGACAACACCGTCTACCTGTCCGGCCAGATCGGCCTCGACCCCAACACCATGAACATGGTCGACGGCATCGAAGCCCAGATCCATCGCGTATTTCAGAACCTGCGTGCGGTCGCCGATGCCGCTGGCGGCAGCCTGGACGACATGGTGAAGCTCAACATCTACCTCACCGACCTCGCGCATTTCGCCAAGGTGAACGAGATCATGGCCACCTATTTCCACCAGCCCTATCCGGCGCGCGCCGCCGTGGGCGTGGCTTCGCTGCCACGCGCCGCGCTGGTCGAGGCGGACGGCGTGCTGTGCCTGCAGGAATAAGCCTTGCCAGCGAGAAGCAATAGCATGAGCCACGAATCCCATCTCGGCAGATTCCGCCTGATCAGGAAACTGGGGGACGGCGGCACCAGCGTGGTCTATCTCGGACACGATCCGCTCTACGACCGCGAAGTGGTGGTCAAGGTGTTCAAGCAGTCGTTCCTCAACGACCCCAAGAACGGCAAGCAGAACCGCCGCCAGCTGGAGATCGAGGCCGCGCTGGTCGGCAAGCTGGCGCACCCGAACATCGTCACGACTTACGAAGCGGTGATCAGCGACAGCAAGAGCTACATCGTGATGGAGTACGTGCCCGGCGGCACCCTGGAAAAGCACATCCACCCGGACAATCTGCTGCCGCTGGACCGCGTGGTCGAATACATGTTCAAGTGCTGCCGCGCTCTCAACTATGCGCAGTTCAACGGCGTGATCCATCGCGATATCAAGCCGGGCAACCTGCTGCTGAGCAATCCCGACGAGATCAAGATTGCCGATCTGGGCGCCGCCGTCCGCGTCGACCTCGAAGAGACCCAGAACAGCGTCGGCTCGCCCAACTACATGTCGCCGGAGCAGGTGCGCGGCGACGAGATCACCCATTCGACCGACATCTATTCGCTGGGCGTCGTCATGTACCGCCTGCTCACCGGCCGCTCGCCATATTCCCCCAAGAACCTGGCAAATCTTTACCAGCAGATACTGCATGTGAAACCGCCGCCTCCGACCAGGCTGCGCGCCGACCTGCCTCCACAACTGGAACGCATCGTGATGATCGCACTGCAGAAGGATCCGGCGGATCGCTTTGCCACCTGGCGCGACTTCGGCAACGAGCTGGCCGCGCTCGGCCACTTCGAGAAGAGCGACCTGGAGATCAACGAGAACGAGAAATTCACCGCCTTGCGCAAACTGAAGATGTTCCAGGATTTCTCCGACATCGAGCTGTGGGAGCTGTTGCGCGTGGGCGAATGGCAGAAGCAGCCGGCCAAGACCATGCTGCTGCGCGAGGGCGAGCTGGGCGATGCGTTCTACGTACTGACCGAGGGCGGCGTCACCGTCTCGCGCAACAACCGGCTGCTCAACACGCTTAGCAGCGGCTCCATCTTCGGCGAGATGTCCTATACCAGCCGCAAGCAGATGCCGCGTTCCGCCAGCATCACCGCCACCACTGAGGTCACCGTGATGAAGATCACGCCCAGCCAGCTCGATCAGCTCTCCGATCGCTGCCAATTGCATTTCAACCAGGTATTCCTGGCGACACTTGCCGACCGCCTGCGCATGTCCGACGAGCGAGTCGCCAAGATGGCGTGCTGACGCACTGCGGAACACCGGATAAGTGCCGCTGAAGATCCCCCCCGCCACGCAGAGCAAGTTCGCCAGACTGGGCATCCATGCGCCGTTCGACCTGGTGCTGCACCTGCCGCTGCGCTACGAGGACGAAACGAAAATCACCCGCATCGCCGACCTCGTGCCGGGCGAGACCGCGCAGGTGGAAGGCGAGATCATCCACAGCGAAGTGATGTACCGCCCGCGCCGCAGCCTGGTGTGCCAGCTGCAGGACGACAGCGGCATCCTGTACCTGCGCTTCCTGAACTTCTACCCCAGCCAGCAGAAACAGCTCGCCGTCGGCAAAAAGATCCGCGCGCTGGGCGAGCCGCGCGCAGGATTCTTCGGCGACGAGATGGTGCATCCGAAATGCCGCGTCGCCGGCGAATCGGTGCCATTGAAACAGGCGCTCACGCCGGTCTACCCCACCACCGCCGGACTGCCGCAAGCGACGCTGACCAAGTACATCCATGCCGCACTGAACGAACTGGCGCTCGACGACACGCTGCCGGAACCGATCAGGCAACGCCTGCACCTGCCGGAATTCGCCGCCAGCGTGAAGCTGCTGCACCAGCCGCCGCCCGGCATCGACGAGGATGCGCTGCTGGAACGGGCGCATCCCGCCTGGATGCGCATCAAGTTCGACGAGCTGCTGGCGCAGCAACTGTCGATGCGCGTGCATTACCGCGAGCGCAGCCGGCGCGTCGCCCCCAAACTCGCTGCGCACAGCAAGCTCACGACCGCACTGCTGGAAAACCTGCCGTTCGCCCTCACCGGCGCGCAGAAAAAAGTGTGGCACGAGATCAGCGCCGACCTGGCGCGTCCCCATCCGATGCAGCGTTTGCTGCAGGGCGACGTCGGCAGCGGCAAGACCGTGGTCGCCGCACTCGCCGCGTTGCAGGCGATCGAGAACGGCTACCAGGTCGCGTTCATGGCACCGACCGAGATCCTCGCCGAACAGCATTACCTGAAGCTGCGCGACTGGCTGGTCCCGCTCGGTATCGAACCGGTATGGCTCTCCGGCAGCCTGAAGAAGAAGGACAAGACCGCCGCCGCCGAGCGCATCGCGCAGGGCGACACCCTGCTTGCCATCGGCACGCATGCGCTGTTCCAGAGCTCGGTCGATTTCAACAAACTGGGGCTGGTCATCGTGGACGAGCAGCACAAGTTCGGCGTGCAGCAGCGCCTCGCCTTGCGCGGCAAGGGCAGCGAGCCGCACCAGCTGATGATGAGCGCCACCCCCATCCCGCGCACGCTGGCGATGAGCTACTACGCCGACCTCGACGTGTCGGTGATCGACGAACTGCCGCCGGGCCGCACGCCCATCGTCACCAAGCTGGTCAGCGATGCGCGGCGCGAGGAAGTGTTCGAGCGCGTGCGCGCCGCCTGCCTCGAAGGCCGCCAGGCCTACTGGGTATGCCCGCTGATCGACGAATCCGAGGCGCTGCAATTGCAGACCGCGCTGGAGACCTACGCCACGCTCACGCAGATCTTCCCCGACCTGCGCATCGGCCTCGCCCACGGCAAGCTCAGCAGCACCGAGAAGGCCGAGACCATGGCCGCGTTCAAGGCGGGCGAGCTGCAGTTGCTGGTCGCCACCACCGTCATCGAGGTCGGCGTGGACGTGCCCAACGCCAGCCTGATGGTGATCGACCACGCCGAACGCATGGGACTGGCGCAGCTGCACCAACTGCGCGGCCGCGTCGGCCGCGGTGCGGCCGAGAGCCTGTGCGTGCTGCTGTTCCAGCAACCGCTGTCCGAACTCGCGCGTGCCCGACTGAAGATCATCTACGAGAACACCGACGGCTTCGAGATCGCGCAGCAGGACCTGCGCCTGCGCGGCCCCGGCGAACTGCTCGGCGCACGCCAGAGCGGCGTGCCGATGCTGCGCTTCGCCGACCTGGGCGAGGACGACAAGCTGCTGGACCGTGCGCGCGACATCGCCGACGAGATGCTGCGCGACTTTCCCGAGGCGGCACAGGCACATCTGCAACGATGGATGGCGAACGAGCCGGATTACCTGCGCACCTAAGATGCCGTCATTCCGGCGCAGGCCGGAATCCAGTTGATAAAACCATTTCTTTGCACAGCAAAGACAAAACCAACTGCATGTTGAAAAAAGCTCTGGATTCCGGCCTGCGCCGGATACCCAGCGACTTGCTCGCTTGCGAGCTTAGTCGAATGGCTAGATGTTCCATCAATGACGTAGCGGGTTAAAATCCACCCCATGAACTTCACCGAACGCCTGCACCTCTACATCCAGCTCACCCGCCTGCACCGCCCCATCGGCATCCTGCTGCTGCTGTGGCCGACGCTGTGGGGCGTGTGGATCGCCGGCAACGGGCATCCATCGTGGCTCATCGTCTTCATCTTCACGCTCGGCACCGTGCTGATGCGCTCCTCCGGCTGTGCGGTGAACGACTACGCCGACCGCCACATCGACAGGCATGTCGAGCGCACCCGGGACCGCCCGCTCACCAGCGGCAAGGTCAGCGAACGCGAGACATTGTGGCTGGCTGTCGTGCTTGCGCTGGTTTCGTTTGCGCTGATCCTGCCGCTGAATCCGCTCACCTGGCTGATGTCTTTCCCGGCCGTCTTCCTCGCCGCCAGCTACCCGTTCACCAAGCGCTTCTTCGCCATCCCGCAAGCCTATCTCGGCATCGCCTTCGGTTTCGGCATCCCGATGGCGTTCGCCGCGCAGCTGGGCACGGTGCCTGCCGTCGCCTGGATACTGCTGCTCGCCAATATCTTCTGGTCCATCGCCTACGACACCGAGTACGCCATGGTGGACCGCGACGACGACATCCATCTCGGCATCCATTCCTCGGCATTGTTCTTCGGCAAGTACGATGTGCTTGCGGTGATGGCTTGTTATGGCATCACCCTGCTGCTGCTGGCAGCAGCGGGAATGATGGCCGGACTGGGCTGGATCTATTTTGCCGGCCTGCTGGTTGCGGCCGGCATCGCGCTGCATCACTACACGCTCATCAAGGACAGAAATCGCGAGAAATGCTTCGCCGCATTCCTGCATAACAACTGGTTTGGGGCGGCGGTGTTTTCCGGGATCGCCGCCACCTATCTGGCAAGGTGAAACTGCCCCGCTCTCATTTCACCGTGCGACATCGACGCGCACCCCGACGCTAATGCTGCAGGGGATGTGCACCGGAATCCTCCACCGGCGTGAGTCCCTGCACTGTGATCGCAGTCTCCGTCGGCAGCGCCAGCATATTGAACGAAGCGACGTTACCGTAGATGTTCTCGCTCTTTCCGGCGAAGTTCCCGGGATTGAACAGGGGCGGAATGTGCCACCACAGCTTGTATCCCGCCGCCCACAACCATTCGATCAGCGCCTTTGACTGCTCGACACGGTCGTTCTCCAGATATATCGCGGGCCGGCAGCGTGCGATGGTTTTTGTCGCCCCTTCCAGCACTTTCTGCTCGAAGCCCTCGACATCGATCTTGATCAGTCCGACATCGAAATTGCCCGGAACCAGGTCATCCAGAGGCACCGAACGGACCCGCTGGCTGCCGCTGCCGTCTTCGCGCATGGACACGCCACCGGAGTTGTTCTCGCGCGAATAATCCGGCGCTTCGAACGTGAGCCAGCCGGGCGCATCGCCGCACGCGGCATTCTCTGACACCACGTTGAACAGCCCGTTGAGCGCGAGGTTGGCACACATGTTCTGGAACACCACCGGCTGCGGCTCCACTGCCAGCAAGCGCCTGCCCATGCCGGCCAGCTTGCGTGCCATCGACACGGTATGCGTGCCGATGTTGGCGCCCACCTCGACCGCATCCTTGCCGTCCTGCATCAGCTGCTCCAGGAATTTCCACTCGATCTCGCCGTATTCCCCATACAGGATCACCGCCCGCCCGAGGTACACATCATGCGGGCTGACCAGGAAGCGGCCATGCCTGGCGTCGACCAGTTGGTAGGGATTGGCGCTCGCCGCAGGCGGGACCTGTTGCATTGCGGCGGATGCGGTGCGCTGCGCCATTTCGTGCTGCAGTGCATCCAGATTGGCCTGTGCGCCAGTGCAAACCGGGTCGATCTGCAATGCCCGGCGAAAGCTGGCCGCAGCTTCTTCCAGTCGGCCCAACCCATGCAGTACGGCCCCCAGGTTGTTGTGTGCATCCGCATAAGCCGGATCGATTTTCAGCGCCTGCCGGTAGCTGGCTTCGGCTTCTTCCAGCCGCCCCATGTCCTGCATGCCGACGCCCAGGTTGTAGTGCACCTCGACGTCGCCCGGCGTCAGCAGGGCTGCCTTTTGCATCGGCGCCAGCGCGTCCTCGCTGCGTCCCATCTGCTTGTACACGGCGCCCAGCGCCTTCCAGCCAAATCCGTATTGCGGGTATCCTGCCGTCATCGCGCGCGCGCGGTCGGCCGCCTCCACAAGGCGCCCCTGACCGAACAGCGCGACCAGCGCATCGATCTCCTGAGGCGCCGGTTTCTCCTGGTGCTGCTGGCGTTTCTCCATCGTCATGTTGTGGCCTCCTGTCTCTTGCAGCGCATATCTGGATCGCAGTTCCCTCCCGACATTGGTGATCACCGCAGGCCAGTCGCCAGCGGCAGGTTGCCTGAACAAAGTCGCCGACGGATACCATGGACTATCGTTCCGATCCAGCATCCAGCGGTAATCGGGAGCGAACGGCAGCAGTATCCAGACCGGCTTGCCCATCGCACCGGCAAGATGTGCCACCGCGGTGTCCACCGTGATGACCAGATCCATCTGCTGCAGCAGCGCAGCAGTTTCGGAGAAGTCGCCCAGTTCATCCTGGTGCAGATGGATCTGCCCGAAGGCGGCCAGTGCAGTTTCATCGTGCCGCCGGACTTCGCTTTGCAGCGCATGGAATTCCAGCGGCAAGCCCAGCAAAGGTTCCAGTTGTTGCAGCGGGATGCTGCGGTTGCGATCGTTCTTGTGCGTGGCACTGCCCGACCATACCAGCCCGACCCGGGGTTGTGCGGCATCGCCCAGCCGCCGTCGCCACGCCAGCTGCTTGCCCGCATCGGCATGCAGGTAAGGCACGGTGGCAGGAATGTTCGCGAGCGTGGTTTTGAATGCCAGCGGCAGGCTCATGACAGGACAGTGCAGATCGAAAGGCGGCAGCGGCTGCCCTTTTTCGACGATGGTGCAGCCTCCTTCCAGCGTCGCCAGCAGCGCAACCAGCGGAGCATGCACCTCCAGCACAACGCGCGCTCCCAGCGCCGCCGCCATCGGCGCATAGCGGCAGAACTGGACGACATCCCCCAGCCCTTGTTCTGCATGGATCAGCAGGGTCTTGCCGGAAACCGGCTGTTCGCCCAGCCAGAGCGGCTGCGCAAAATCCCTTGCCTGATCCTTCTGGCAATCCTTCCAGCGCCATTCATACAAGCGCCAACCTGCGGCGAAGTCGCCGGTCAGAATCTTGAGCAGCGCCTTGTTCCAATACGCAGCCGCATGATCCGGTTTCAGCGCGATGGCACGGTCAAGACTTTCCAGCGCCTCATCCAGCCGCCACAAGTCTTGCAAGACGACGCCGCGATTGCTGTATGCCTCGGCGTAGTCGGGTTTCAGCGCAACGGCACGATCATAGCTGTCCAGTGCAGCCAGGTTCTCGTCGAGGCACAGCAGCGTGGCGCCGCGATTGTAATAGGCGACCGCATCGTCCGGCCTCAGGGCGACAGCCTTGTCGTAGCTCTCCAGTGCGGTTCGATACTGCTTGAGTTGATGCAATACGATGCCGCGGTTGAAATGCGCCAGGGCATGACCGGGATTGCACCTGGTCGCCTGCTCGAAGCTTTCCGCCGCCTCCTGCCACAGGCCCTGCTCCTTGAGCGCAGTCCCCAGGTTGTTGTATGCCTCGGCGTAGCCCGGTTTCAGCGCGATCGCCTTTCGATAGCTGGCAACCGCCTCATCCAGCTTTCCCTGCTCATACAGCGCTGTGCCCAGGCTGTATTGCGTGTCTGCCAGCCCCGGATCGATCCGGAGTGCGGCACGATAACTGGCCGCCGCTTCGGCCAGTTTTCCCTGCGTCTGCAAAACGTCCGCCAGATTGTGGTACGCCTTGGCATAGTCAGGCTTGCGCGAAATGGCCTTGCGATAGCTGGTGATCGCCTCATCCAGCTTGCCCATTTCTTTCAAGGCATTGGCCATGTTGTAGTGCGCTTGGGCAAAGTCCGGCGCCATCTTGAGCACGTCGCCGAACAATTCGACAGCCGTATCGTACTTCCCGGCCTGCGAGGCGATCACTCCCAGCATATGCAGCACATCCGGCTGCCCGGGCTCAACCCTGAGTATCTGCCGGCAGACCATTTCTGCTTCGCCCAGCCTGCCCGCCTGAAAATGTTCCATTGCGGCCTGGAAAGATTCGGCGACCGCAGCCGCTGCGGCCGGCTGGCCGGACACAGCGGACTTGTCTCGTTCCAGGCAGCATTGCTTGTATTTCTTGCCGCTGCCGCAGGGGCATGGGTCGTTACGGCTGATTTTTGCAGTAGTCATCAGGGATTTATGGCAACAAAAGAGCGTTCCATTCAACTATACGATCCAGCCGTATCGCTGCTTCTGCCGAACAGACGGGCAATTTCATGCCAATTGACCGGAATGAAAGCCGCATCGTGCAGCAACGTCGCCGCATGAGTCTCCGTCAAAAAAATGCCAAGGCAGTTGTTCCCTCGGATGCGGCTACTCCTCCAGCAGGCTGCGCAGCATCCACGCGTTTTTTTCATGTACCTCCATGCGCGCTGAAAGCAGGTCCACCGTCGGCTGGTCGCCCGCTTTCTCGGCGATGGGCAGCACTTCGCGCGCAGTGCGCACCACCGCTTCCTGCCCGGCGACGAGTTGCCTGATCATCTCTTTGGCATTGGGCACTCCGCTGCCTTCCTTGATGCTGGTCAGCGCGGCAAATTCCTTGTAGCTGCCCGGGGCAGGATAGCCCAGCGAGCGGATGCGCTCGGCCACCAGATCCACCGCATTCCAGGTCTCGGTGTACTGGGTCATGAACATCAGGTGCAGGGTCTGGAACATCGGGCCGGTGACGTTCCAGTGGTAGTTGTGCGTCTTCAGGTACAGCGTGTAGGTATCGGCCAGCATGCGCGCCAGGCCGTCGGCGACTTTCTTGCGGTCCTTCTCGGCGATACCGATGTTGATGGATGGGGTCTTGCTCATGATCGCTCTCCTTGTCTGGTTAACTTAAAGAATGATGCCGTGATGCAACCTGTTCTCCGCAACGGAAATGTTATCACCCTTGTCCCGGAACAATGGCCAGTTTCGCCATCTCGTTGCGTTCCGCGGCATATTCGCCGGTCAGCGCGAATCCGCCGATGCGCCCCGCGGCATCCATGAAGGCCATCTTCACCCCGTTGCCGTTTGCCAGCGTGCACCATTCGCCTGCGGCGTCGCGCGCGACGGGCAGCACGGCAACGGGGTGGGCCGGGGTCTTGACCACCACCGGCATGACGGGAAATGCCGCCGGCGTCTCATCCCCGGCCAGCGTCTTTGCCAAGGCGCGGGCGGCATGCATGATCGGCAGCACGAATGGCAGCACGCGGCCGTCGATCTCGGCGCAATCGCCCAGCGCGTAGATGTCGCGTTCGCTGCTGCGCAGTTTCGCATCCACCACGATGCCGCGGTTCACCGCCAGCCCGGCTGCTTTGGCCAGCCCGGTGCGCGGACGCAGGCCGACCGCCGAGAGCACCAGGCCGGTTTGCAGGCGCGAACCGTCGGACAGGGTCAGCGCATAACCTGCTGGCGCTGCGTCCACCCTGCTCACCGATACGCCGAAGCGCCAATCCACACCCAGCGCGGCAAACGGCTGCACTAGCTGCGTTCCCGCCAGCTCCGGCATCAGGCTGGCGAGCGGATAAGCGCCGGGATCGATGACGCTGACGGCAACGCCGGCAGCGGCCAGATCGTTGGCGAACTCACAGCCGATCAGGCCGCCTCCCATGATGGCGATGTGCTTCACGCCCTGCATGGCGGCACGGAAACGCGCGTAGTCGGCGATGTCGTTCACCGACAGCACTGCATCGGCGGCATCGCCCTGCAGCGGGATGCGGATCGGATCGGCGCCCGCTGCCAGCACGAGGCGGTCGTAGGCCAGCACGCCATGGCTGGTGTGCAGGCGCTTGTTCGTCGCGTCGATCGCGTTCACTTCGCAGCGGCTGCGCAATTGGATGCCAAGCTGTCTGGCCATCTGCGCAGCCGGCGTCTGCACCAGCCCGGTCGCATCCTTGCGCTGGGCATAGGCGTTCGACAGCATCGGCTTGGAATAGAAATCGCCGTCATCGCGCGACAGCAGCGTGACCGCGATGTCGCCATCCAGTTTGCGCAGTTCGCGCACCACGGTGTATCCCGCCAATCCGCTGCCCAGCACCACGATTGATTCCATTTCATCTCTCCCTTCAGTGGTTGAAAAACCTGGCGAGCGCCGTGCAACGCCGCAGATGACCACTGCAGCAGTTTTGCTGCCCGCTAAATTTCGACCATCTCGAAATCGGCCTTTGCCACCCCGCAGTCCGGGCATGCCCAGTCCGCCGGTATGTCTGCCCATGCCGTGCCGGGTTTGATGCCCTCTTCCGGCAAGCCGGCCTTCTCGTCGTAGATGAATCCGCACACCACACATTGCCATGTCTTCATTTCATTCTCCTTTTCATTCGTGGATATCAAGCCGTGATCTTCGCCAGGACTGCGCGGTACTGGTTGGCATGGCGCTCTTCCACCCTGGCCAGCGCTGCGAATCGCTTGGCCGCCTTTTCCAGTGTCGTCTTGAACAACTCGGCATGCTCTTTCGATTCGGCGATCTGCTGCACGATCTCCGCGCTTGCCGCCGCATCGCCTTCCTGCTGTGCCGTCTTGAGGAAGCCGGGATACATCTCGGTGTACTCGTAGGTCTCGCCTTCGATCGCCATCTGCAGGCAACGCTGGGGACTCATCTCGGCTTTCGGGTAGAGCAGGTCGAGGTGGCCGAGGGCATGCTGCACTTCCTGGTCGGCGGTTTCCTCGAATACCCTTGCCGTTGCCTCGTCGCCTGCCGCGCGCGCGATCCTGGCGAAATAGCGGTACTTGATATGCGCCATCGATTCGCCGGCAAATGCCGCTTCAAGATTGGCCATGGTTTTGATCTCCGGTCGTTTCATGTTGCTCTCCTGTCGGTTGGTTGATGACGTGGCTGCTGCCCACGGACGCAATGTAGGCTTCGCCAGGCCATCAATCCAATTGATTGTTCAAACCCGGTTGATTTATTATGCAAATCATCAAGGAGGGCGTCATGACACTCAACGAACTGCGCTTCATCGTCGCCGTGGCACAGGAGCTGAACTTCCGCCGCGCGGCAGAGAAGTGCTTCATCAGCCAGCCCGCACTGTCGCTGGCGATACAGAAACTGGAAGAAGAGCTGGGCCTGAAGGTGTTCGAACGCGGCAAGAGCGACGTCACACTCACCCCGGTCGGCACGGCCATCGTGGAACAGGCGCAGCGCGTGCTGGAAGAGGCCGAGCGCATCCGCGAGATCGCCGCTCAGGGCAGGAACCAGCTTGCCGCCCCGTTGCGCGTCGGCATCATCCATAGCGTCGGCCCCTACCTGCTGCCCGATCTCATTCCGGCGCTGAAGAAGGTTGCGCCGCAGATGCCGCTGGAAGTGGAAGAGAACATCACCGAGAACCTGGATACGTTGCTCCGCAACGGCAAGCTGGATGTCATCGTGATCGCATTGCCGTTCGGCGATGCGTCCATCCTCACCCATCCCTTATATGACGAACCGTTCGAGGTGGTGGTCAATTCCGACCACCGCTGGGCGGATCGGCGCAGCATCAAGGCGCCCGAGCTGGCGGAGGAAAAAGTGCTGGTGCTGAATTCCGGACACTGTTTCAGCAACCAGGTTGCCGAAGCCTGCCCCGACCTCAGCCGCAAGGGGGCGGAGGTGCAGCAAGGCACTTCGCTGGAAACCATCCGCAACATGGTCGCTTCCGGCCTGGGCATCACCGTGCTGCCCGCCTCGGCCAACAGCACGCGCTATCGCAGCAAATTGCTGCGCGTCATCCCGTTCGCCAAGCCGGCGCCTTCGCGGCGCATCGCGCTGGCATGGCGCAAGAGTTTTTCCCGCACGCAGGCCATCGAGGCGCTGGCGCAGGCTGTCGGTCAGGCCAAAATCACCGGCATCCACCACTTGCCATGATCGGCTGAAGCTCATGGGGGCAAAAAGAGGACAACAAAAAGCCCGCTTGATTGCAAGCGGGCTTTTCGGGAGATTGCGCTGGCTTATTTGGCCAAGCCCAGGACAAACTCGACCAGCTCCTTGATCTGATCCTGCTTCTTGCCGGCCGGATCGTTCGGCGTCATCGCCATGGAACCCCAATTGCCCGAACCGCCCTGGGAAACCTTCATGACCAGGCCGTCGACCAGCGGATATTCCTTGCCCTTGAAGGTATAGCTGGTGGCGCCCTTGTATTTCTTGGCGACATCCATGAAAGCCGGGCCAACCAGCTTCTTGTCCAAGGCGTGGCAAGCGACGCAGTTATTCTTCTTGGCCAGTTCCGGCATGTCGGCCGCCATTGCGCTGCCTGCGACCATCAAACCTGCTACTGTCATGCTAACGATGATAGATTTCATAATTCCCCTGTTGATTAAGTGATTAAGTTGAAGAAAACGAAGGTTATTTACCTTCTCTTATCCACTTTCGTTCGAAGTGGCGATGCATCCCGGATTCTCTTTTGCCTCCAGGCAACGAACCCGAAAAAACAATGTAACAGAACGTCAAGAAGATGTGAAGTATTGGTCAAGCAAATGTAAATTTTCGCTGCGGCCGCGCCGGGCAAACAGCCTGCGCTTTCAACGGGTTCTGCATCAAAGGATATCGTCCCCCTGCCCCGGGCAGGATAGCTGCAACGAGGTTGCCGTATACTTGGCTTTCGGCGATGATGGAAACAGCCTCGATATGATGATCGCCCGCAAATACCTCTACCTGATCGCCCTCGCCCGCGAAAAACATTTCGGCCGCGCCGCGGCTGCCTGCCACATCTCGCCATCGACGCTCTCGGCCGCGATCAGCGATCTTGAAGCAGAGCTGGGCGTCGCCGTGGTCGAGCGCGGCAAGCATTTCACCGGCCTCACTCCCGAAGGACAATGCGTGGTCGACTACGCCCATCGCATGGCCGCAGCAGAGGAAGGCATGCGGCAAGAACTGGACAGGTTGCGCCACGGCCTCAGCGGACATCTGCGGTTGGGGGTGATCCCGACCGCACTGACCGTGGTCGCTTCCCTCACCTCCGCCCTCTCGCGCCGCTACCCACTGGTGACGATCGAGGTGCTGTCGCTTTCCACCAGCGAGATCCTGGCGCGCATGCAGGATTTCGAACTCGATGCCGGCATCGTCTATGTCGAGTCCGGACAGGCAGTGCGCCAGTTGTTGACGGTGCCGTTGTGGAACGAAAGCCATGTGTTGCTGACGCCATCCGGCAGCCCATTCGAAGGTCGCGACAGCGTAACCTGGCTGGAAGCCGTGAAAGTGCCGCTATGCCTGCTCACGCCCGACATGCAGAACCGCAAGACCATCGATGCGGTTTTCGCCGGGCTCGATTGCAAAGTCCTGCCAACCGTGGAAACCAATTCCATCGTCAGCATGCTGGCGCACGTGTGTTCCGGCGCCTGGTCTTCCATCATGCCGCACAGCGTGCTCGACCTGATCGGTATCCCCGAGGGCGTCAGGGTATTGCCACTGGTCGAACCGGCTGTGGCCTGGACTACCGGACTTGTCGTGCCGCAACGGGAACCCCGGCCGCCGATGATCGAAGCCCTGCTGGCAGAAGCGCATTACCTGAACGATTCGTTCGCCAAAGACGAATAGGCCTTCAGTATTTCCCACTTTCATCTGCAGTTTGGTTGTCGTACCTTGAATTCAGGGGAGATAATCCGTACCGCCACAAATCGTACCAACCTGCCCCGCTTCGCTGGTACGAGGGATTCTTTTAATAACAAACGGAGGAGACTACATGGAAAGCGTCATTGCTTCAGCTGCACCGGCGGCGCCCGGCTTTTTAGACAGAGAGCGCACCATCGCCAAACCCGGTTTCAATCGCTGGCTGGTCCCGCCGGCAGCCCTGGCGATCCACCTGTGCATCGGCATGGCCTATGGTTTCTCGGTGTTCTGGTTGCCGCTTTCCAAAGCGATCGGCATCACACAGCCTGTCGTTTGCCCGCAGGACATGAGTTTTTTTGCGCAGGTGTTCGCCACCACCTGCGACTGGAAGATCTCCATGCTGGGCTGGATGTTCACCCTGTTCTTCGTCTTTCTCGGCTTGTCGGCTGCCCTGTGGGGCGGCTGGCTTGAGCACGCAGGTCCGCGCAAGGCCGGCGTCGTGGCAGCCTTCTGCTGGAGCGGCGGCCTGATGATCTCGGCCGTCGGCGTGATCACCCACCAGATCTGGCTGCTCTGGCTGGGCTCCGGCGTCATCGGCGGCATCGGCCTCGGCCTCGGCTATATCTCGCCGGTATCGACCCTGATCAAATGGTTCCCCGACCGGCGCGGCATGGCCACCGGCATGGCGATCATGGGTTTCGGCGGCGGTGCCATGATCGGCGCGCCGCTGGCGGACAAGCTGATGAAGTATTTCGCCACGCCCACCTCGGTCGGCGTGTGGGAGACCTTCGTGGCCCTGGGCGCGATCTATTTCGTGTTCATGATGGCCGGCGCACTCGGCTATCGCGTGCCCGACCACAACTGGAAGCCCGCCGGCTGGCAGCCGCCGGCCGAACCTTCCGGCAAGAGCATGATCACCGACCGCCACGTGCATCTCGATGTGGCCTGGAGGACCCCGCAGTTCTGGCTGATCTGGTCGGTGCTGACGCTGAACGTGACCGCCGGCATCGGCATCATCGGCATGGCTTCGCCGATGCTGCAGGAGGTCTTCGCCGGCAAACTGATCGGCGTCGACCTTGCCTTCAACGACCTCAATCCTGCCCAGAAAGGCCAGATCGCGGCCATCGCCGCCGGCTTCACGGGCCTGCTATCGCTGTTCAACATCGGCGGCCGGTTCTTCTGGGCATCGCTGTCGGACAAGCTCGGGCGCAAGATGACCTATTCGATCTTCTTCCTGCTCGGCTGTGCGCTGTATGCGTCCATCCCGGGGCTGGCTGCGGCGGGTAGCCTGGCGCTGTTCGTCGCCTTCTTCTGCGTCATCCTGTCCATGTACGGCGGCGGTTTCGCCACGGTGCCGGCCTACCTCGCCGACATGTTCGGTACCAAGATGGTCGGCGCCATCCATGGTCGCCTGCTGACTGCCTGGGCGACCGCCGGCGTGCTTGGCCCGGTGCTGGTGAACTACATCCGCGAATATCAGCTCGATCACGGCGTCGCCCGCGCCGACGCTTATTCCATCACCATGTACATCCTCGCCGGCCTGCTGGTGCTGGGTTTCATCTGCAACTGGCTGGTCAAGTCGGTGGCCGAACATCACTACATGACGGAAGCGCAGCTGCAGGAAGAAAACAGGTTGGCCAACGATACCCACCAGCACTTCGCGGAGGACGTCTCGGCGCTGGCCCATGAAGCGAGCCACAGCTGGAAGGTCGCGCTGGCCTGGCTGGCGGTATGGATCCCGCTCGGCTGGGGGATCTGGATGACGCTGCAGAAAGCGGCCGTCCTGTTCAAGTAGCAAACGGCAGCAACGAGCCTGGAACCGGGCTCGCAGCGGGGAGGACGGGACGGTCCTCCCCGGCCGACCAGCCACCGACTGGCATCCGGCTTTAACGTCACTTGAAGAAATCGCTGCGCATCCAACGCTAGCCAGGAATCACCGCCATGAACACCACTTTGAACACCATCTTTGCCAGGCACCAGCATCGGGATGGCGCACTGCTGCCCATCCTGCACGACATCCAGCATGAGCTCGGTTACGTGCCGGACGAGGCGGTACCGCTGATCGCCCGTGCGCTCAACCTCTCGCGCGCCGAGGTGCACGGCGTGATCACTTATTATCACCACTTCCGCCGGACCCCGCCGGACAGACATGTCGTCCACGTGTGCTGTGCCGAAGCCTGCCAGGCGAACGGCAGTGAAGCCCTCGCCAACCACGCGGCGGCGCGCCTGCAACAGGGCGACATCGCCATGGAGCCGGTCTATTGCCTCGGCCTGTGTTCCATCGGCCCCGCCATCCAGATAGACGAGACGACGTTGCACGCGCGCGTCACGCCGGAGAAATTCGATGCGCTGATAGCCGCGCTGGGAGAACAATCATGAGCGTCACCGTTTACGTCCCCGGCGATGCCGCCGCACTGGCGCTCGGCGCCGATGAAGTCGCCGCCGCCATCGCGACGGCAGCCGCACAGCGCGGCCTGAAGCTGCGCATCGTGCGCAACGGCTCGCGCGGACTGTTCTGGCTGGAGCCGCTGGTGGAGGTTGCCACCGCGCAAGGACGCATCGCCTACGGGCCGGTGACGGCAGCCGATGTGCCCGGCCTGTTCGCCGCAGATTTCACCGCCGGCGGCAAACATCGGCTGCGCCTGGGCGACATCGCTGCCGTGCCCTATCTGGCCCGCCAGCAGCGCGTCACCATGCACCGTGTCGGCGTGATCGACCCGCTCTCGCTGTCCGATTACCGCGCGCACGGTGGCGGCAAGGGGCTCGAGATCGCGCGCAGCCTGGCGCCCGCCGAGATCGTGCGCATGGTCACCGATTCCGGCCTGCGCGGCCGCGGCGGCGCAGCCTTCCCCACCGGCATCAAATGGAAGACCGTGCTCGATACCGCCTCTGCGCAGAAATACATCGTGTGCAATGCCGACGAAGGCGATTCGGGCACCTTCGCCGACCGCATGCTGATGGAAGGCGATCCCTTCTGCCTGATCGAGGGCATGGCGATCGCCGGCCTCGCCGTCGGCGCAGACAAGGGCTACATCTACGTACGCTCCGAATATCCGCATGCCATCGCGGCGCTGAATGCTGCGCTCGACAACGCAGGCGGCTGGCTAGGCGATTTCCGCATCGAGGTGCGCAAGGGTGCCGGCGCCTATGTGTGCGGCGAGGAGACGGCCTTGCTGGAGAGCATCGAGGGCAAGCGCGGCATCGTGCGCAGCAAGCCGCCGCTGCCCGCCATCTCGGGCCTGTTCGGCCGGCCGACGGTAATCAACAACGTCATCACGCTGGCCAGCGTGCCGGACATCCTGGCGCAGGGTGCCGCGTACTATCGCGACTTCGGCGTTGGCCGTTCGCGCGGCACGCTGCCGTTCCAGCTGGCCGGCAACGTCAAGTACGGCGGCCTGATCGAAGTGCCGTTCGGCTGCACCCTGCGCGAACTGCTGTATGACTACGGCGGTGGCTCGCGCTCCGGCCGTCCGTTGCGTGCCGTGCAGGTGGGCGGCCCGCTCGGCGCCTACCTGCCAGAATCCCAGTTCGACACGGTGCTGGACTACGAAGCCTTCGCGGCGGTGGGCGCCGTGCTCGGCCACGGCGGCATCGTTGCCTTCGACGACACGGTGGATATGGCCAGGCAGGCGCGCTACGCCATGAAGTTCTGCGCCATCGAATCGTGCGGCAAATGCACGCCCTGCCGCATCGGCTCCACGCGCGGCGTCGAGGTCATCGACCGCATCCGCGCCGGGGCGACCGAACAGATCCCGCTGCTGCGCGACCTGTGCGACACCATGACTGCGGGCTCGCTGTGCGCGATGGGCGGCATGACACCGTACCCGGTACTGTCCGCACTCAATCATTTCCCGGAGGACTTCCAATGAACGACATCGATTACGGCACCCCTGCGGTCGTCGCCGACCGCAACGTCACTCTGGACATCGACGGTATCGCGGTTACCGTACCCGCGGGCACCTCGCTGATGCGCGCAGCCGTGCAGGCGGGCGCGATGATCCCCAAACTGTGCGCCACCGACTCGCTGGAGCCGTTCGGCTCCTGCCGCCTGTGCCTGGTGGAGATCGAAGGCCGGCGCGGCTATCCGTCCTCCTGCACCACCCCTGCCGAAGCCGGCATGAAGGTGCGCACGCAATCGGCCAAACTCGCCGAGCTGCGGCGCAACGTGATGGAGCTGTACATCTCCGACCATCCGCTCGACTGCCTCACCTGCGCCGCCAACGGCAACTGCGAACTGCAAACCATGGCCGGCACCGTGGGATTGCGCGAGGTGCGCTACGGCATTGCGGGTACCAACCATTTCACCGATGCGCGGAAGGACGAATCCAACCCCTACTTCACCTACGATCCGGGCAAGTGCATCGTGTGCAACCGCTGCGTACGTGCCTGCGAGGAAACGCAGGGCACGTTCGCGCTGACCATCTCCGGCCGCGGTTTCGAATCGCGCGTGTCGGCCGGACAGAGCGAGGACTTCATGGATTCGGAATGCGTCTCCTGCGGCGCCTGCGTCAATGCCTGCCCGACCGCGACGCTGATGGAAAAGACGGTGATCGCCAAAGGCCAGGGCGAACATTCGGTCACCACGACCTGCGCCTACTGCGGCGTCGGCTGCGGCTTCAAGGCCGAAATGCAGGGCAGCGAGGTTGTGCGCATGGTGCCGTGGAAGGACGGCCGCGCCAACGAGGGCCACGCCTGCGTCAAGGGCCGTTTCGCCTGGGGCTACGCGACACACGCGGACCGCATCACCAAACCGATGATACGCGCGAAGATCAGCGACCCCTGGCGCGAAGTATCGTGGGAGGAGGCGATCGCCCATGCGGCCAGCGAGTTCCGCCGCATCCAGGACAAGCATGGCAGGAATTCCATCGGCGCGCTGGTATCCAGCCGCTGCACCAACGAGGAAGACTACCTGGTGCAGAAGCTGGTGCGCGCCGCCTTCGGCAACAACAACGTGGACACCTGCGCCCGCGTCTGCCACTCGCCCACCGGCTACGGACTCAAGCAGACGCTGGGCGAATCCGCCGGCACGCAGACCTTCAAATCGGTCGAGAAAGCCGACGTCATCATGGTGGTCGGCGCCAACCCGACCGACGGCCACCCGGTGTTCGCCTCGCGCATGAAACGGCGCCTGCGCGCAGGCGCGAAACTCATCGTGCTGGACCCGCGCGAGATCGACCTGGTCAAGTCGCCGCACATCCGCGCCGACCACCACCTGAAGCTCCGGCCGGGCACCAACGTCGCGGTGCTCACCGCACTGGCCCACGTCATCGTCACCGAAGGGCTGTTCAACGAACGCTTCATCGCCGAGCGCTGCGAGAAACAAGCGTTCGCCGACTGGCGCGAGTTCGTCGCCCGCCCGGCTAACTCGCCGGAAGCGCTGGAAGCCGACAGCGGCGTGCCCGCCGCTGAAGTGCGCGCCGCCGCCCGCTTGTACGCCACCGGCGGCAATGCCGCCATCTACTACGGCCTCGGCGTCACCGAACATTCGCAGGGCTCGACCGCGGTGATCGCCATCGCCAACCTCGCCATGGCGACCGGCAACGTCGGGCGCGAAGGCGTGGGCGTGAACCCGCTGCGCGGGCAGAACAACGTGCAGGGTTCCTGCGACATGGGCAGCTTCCCGCACGAACTGCCCGGCTACCGCCATGTCTCCGACACCATCTCGCGCGAACTGTTCGAGCATGCCTGGAACGTCAGCATCCAGCCCGAGCCGGGGCTGCGCATCCCCAACATGTTCGAGGCCGCGCTCGACGGCAGCTTCCGCGCGCTCTACTGCCAGGGCGAGGACCCGGTGCAGTCCGACCCCAACACGCAGCATGTGCAGGCTGCGCTCGCCGCGATGGAATGCGTGGTGGTGCAGGACCTGTTCCTCAACGAGACGGCCAAGTTCGCGCATGTCTTCCTGCCCGGCTCGTCCTTCCTGGAGAAGGACGGCACCTTCACCAATGCCGAACGGCGCATCTCGCGCGTGCGCAAGGTGATGCCGCCGCTGGCCGGCAAGGCCGACTGGGAAGTGACGATGGCGCTTTCGAACGCGCTCGGCTACCCGATGCATTACGAGCACCCGTCGCAGATCATGGACGAGATCGCACGCCTGACGCCGACCTTCGCCGGCGTCAGCTTCGACAAGCTCGACCGACTGGGCAGCCTGCAGTGGCCATGCAACGAGCATAGCCCGGAAGGCACGCCGACCATGCATGTGGACGGTTTCGTGCGCGGCAAGGGCCGCTTCATGATCACCCAATACGTGCCGACCGACGAAAAAGTGACGCGCAAATTCCCCTTGCTGCTGACCACCGGCCGCGTGCTGTCGCAATACAACGTCGGCGCGCAGACGCGCCGTACCGAGAACGTGCGTTTCTACGACGAGGACAAGCTGGAGATTCATCCGCACGATGCGGAAGAACGCGGCATCCGCGAAGGCGACTGGGTCGGCATCCAGTCGCGTGCCGGCGACACGGTATTGCGCGCGAAGGTGACCACACGCGTGCAGCCCGGCGTGGTCTACACCACCTTCCACTTCCCCGAGTCCGGCGCGAATGTCATCACCACCGACAATTCCGACTGGGCCACCAACTGCCCTGAATACAAGGTGACGGCAGTCGAACTGGTGCGCGTCGACCAGCCGTCGGAATGGCAGCTGCGCAACGCCCGCGAAGACAGGAAGCAGAAACGACTGCTGGCCGGGGCTGCCACTGCATGATGCCGCAGCTGCAACTTGCGGTGCAGCGTCCGGGCAGCTCGCCCTGCCTGGATACCGTGGCGGAGGAAGTGCCGGTCGCCTTCGAATACAACGGCATCTCGCACACGGTGATGCTGGCCACGCCCGCCGACCTCGAGGACTTCGCGCTGGGCTTCAGCCTTTCCGAAGGCATCGTCGCGCGGCGCAGCGAGGTGTACGACATCGAGATCGAGGAAGCAGCGGCGGGGATCACCCTGCGCCTGCAGATCGCCAACGGCGCATTCGCCCATTTCAAGGAACGCCGGCGCAGCCTGGCCGGGCGCACCGGCTGCGGCTTGTGCGGCGCGGAGAGCCTGACGCAGGTGATGCGCGATCTGCCGCCCGTGGCGGACGGCGCATCATTCCCGCTCGCCGCACTGCACGAGGGCATGCGCCGATTGCCGGCGCTGCAGGCGCTGCAGCAGACCACCGGTGCGGTCCATGCCGCCTGCCTGGTCGACGGCGACGGCAACATCAGCCACGTGCGCGAGGACATCGGCCGCCACAATGCGCTGGACAAGACGCTCGGCGCATTGGCGCGGACCGATGCGGCAGCCGGGGGTGCGCTGATCATCACCAGCCGCGCCAGCTTCGAGATGGTGCAGAAATCTGCCGCGCTGGGTTACGGCATCCTCGCAGCGGTGTCGGCCCCCACCGCTGCGGCGGTGCGCCTGGCGGACCGGCTCAACCTGACGCTGGTCGGTTTCCTGCGCGGCTCCAGCTGCGCCATCTATACCCATACGCAACGTCTGCAAGGAAGTACGACATGAATCCCGATAACCTGATCAAGATGGCCAACCAGATCGGTGCCTTTTTCGAGGCCATGCCCAACCGCGAACAGGCGGTGAAGGATATCGCCGCCCACATCCAGCGCAACTGGGATCCGCGCATGCGCACCGCGATGCTGCAGCACATCGGCAGCAACGGCGGCACCGGGCTGTCGCCGATGGTACGGGATGCGTTTCAGCTGGTGCAGCAGGCTGGCTGAACGTCAGCCTGCTGTGGCATTGCGGAAGGTCAGGAGTTGCCGCTCCAGTTGATGCGCCGGCAGTAGCAATACACGAACTGCTGTACCTTGCCCGACGGCGTGTGGTGCTCTTCCTTCTGGTGCTTCAGCAAGGTGAAGGCATCGCCGAATTCGTCGTGCAGCTCGTCCGCGCGATAGCGCATCACCGGCAGGCCGCTGCATTGCAGCGGACCGTCCTCGGCGAACGTGGCAACGATGACATGCCCTCCCGGCTTGACCGCATTGAACACGGTGCGCACGTAAGCATTGCGCTGCTGTTGGCTGGTCAGGAAATGGAACACGGCGCGGTCGTGCCAGACATCGTAGCGCCTGGCAGGCAGGTCGACCTCGGTGATATCCGCCTCGATCCAGCGCACCTTGGCCTCTTCCTTCCCCAGACGCTGGCGCGCCGCATTCAGGGCCGCAGCGGAGAGATCGAGCACCGTCAGGTCGCGATAGCCTTCTGCCAGCAGGTCGTCCACCAGCGTCGACGCACCTCCGCCGACATCGATGATGCCTGCATCCTTGTCGGCAGTGGCTGCCTTGATCAGGTCGAGTGATAACTGCGCGTGCGGCTGGAACCAGCTCACCGTATCGGTAGGCTTGGTCGCATATACCGTTTCCCAATGATCTTTAGGTTGCATACCGGCCTCCCGTTTAATAGTCACACCCAATCCCTGGGCACCAGATACTTGTCGTACAACTCCGCTTCCGGCGTCCCCTTCTCCGGGTGCCAGTCGTAGCGCCATTTCACCAGCGGCGGCATGGACAGCAGGATGGATTCGGTGCGGCCGTTCGACTGCAGGCCGAAGATGGTGCCGCGGTCGATGACCAGGTTGAACTCGACATAGCGGCCGCGGCGATAGAGCTGGAAGTCGCGCTCGCGTTCGCCGTAGGGCATGTCCTTGCGCTTCTCCAGCAGCGGCACGTAGGCAGACAGGTAATGGTCGCCGACGCTTTGCTGGATGGCAAAGGCGGTGTCGAAATCCGGCTCGCTCATGTCGTCGAAGAAGATGCCGCCCACACCGCGCGGTTCGCCGCGGTGCTTGAGGAAGAAGTACTCGTCGCACCATTTCTTGAAGCGCGGATGCAGCGATGGATCGAATGGGGCCAGCGAGTTCTTGCAGATCTGGTGGAAATGTTTCGCATCTTCCTCGAAGCCGTAGTAAGGCGTTAGGTCCATGCCGCCGCCGAACCAGAACACTTTATCGCCATTGGGTTTGTGCGCCATGAACATGCGCACGTTGGCATGCGAGGTCGGTGCGTAGGGATTGCGCGGATGCATCACCAGCGACACGCCCATCGCCTCCCAGCTGCAGCCCGCCAGTTCCGGGCGGTGCGCCGTGGCGGAGGCAGGCATCTTGTCGCCCTGCACATGCGAGAACGCCACGCCGCCGCGCTCCAGCACATTGCCCTCTTCTATGATGCAGCTGATACCCTCTCCCTTGCCGATGCCGCCGCTGCCGGTGGCGCGCTCCCATTTGTCGCGCAGGAATTTCTTGCCGTCCACCTGCTCCAGACGGTCGACGATGAGCTCTTGCAGCTCCAGCAGGTATTCTTTGACGGCGGCGGAATTGACGTTGCTCATGACCCTACTCTCCCTTGGTTCTGTTTTAATTTCTGACGATTCTACCATCCATCCAAGTGCGTATCGTCGATGGCCGCTTGCGCTTGCCCACCTTGCCGCGCAGCACCCAGACCTGCTTTCCGAACAGGCGCCGGCATTCGGCATAGGTCTTGACCGGACGTTGCCCGCTCAGGTTGGCACTGGTGGAGACCAGTGCGCTGCCCGCGCTGCGGCACAGCTGCCTGGCCAGCGGGTGCGCGGTCAGCCGCACCGCCAGCGTGTCATGCTCACCGCGCAGCCAGCGCGGGCAGGAAGGCCGGACCGGCATCAGGTAGGTGACGGCCTGCGCACCATCGTGCTGCAGCCTGGCCTGTTCGGCAGGTGCAAGCGGCTGCAGATAGCGAGCCACCTGGCGATAATGTGAAGCGATGAGGATCAGGCCCTTGCGTTGCGGACGCTGCTTGAGTTTGAGCAAACGCTGCACCGCCCGACGGTTGTCCGGATCGCAGCCGAAGCCGTAGCAGGATTCGGTGGGATAGGCGATGAGACCACCGCGCTTGAGGTGGGAAGCAAGCCGACGGGATGAGAAGGTTGCGCGTCGCAATCGCTGCCCCAAAGTTCAGACCGGCAGGCCTGGATCTTATTTCCGGCCGATGGCGCGATAGCCGATATCCCGCCGCATCTGACAACCATCGAAGCGGATGGTATCGGCGACTTCGTAAGCGCGCTTCTGCGCCTGCTTCACCATATCGCCCAGCGCTACCACGCACAGCACGCGTCCGCCGTTGGTGACGACCTTGCCGTCCTGCATGGCGGTGCCGGCATGGAACACATGCGCGTCTTCCAGCTTCTTCGGCAAGCCCGCGATGATGTCGCCCTTGCGCGGCGTATCGGGATAGTTGGCCGCGGCCATCACCACGCCCAGCGCAGTGCGTCGATCCCATTCCGCCTCGACCTTGTCCAAGGTGCCGTTGATGGCATGTTCGACGATGGCGGCGAAGTCGCTCTTCAGGCGCAGCATGATGGGCTGCGTCTCCGGGTCGCCCATGCGGCAGTTGAATTCCAGCACCTTGATGCCGCCTTGCGGATCGATCATCAGGCCAGCGTACAGGAAGCCGGTATAGGTGATGCCTTCGCTTTCCATGCCGCGCACCACCGGCTGGATGACTTCGCGCAGCACCTTGGCATGGATCGTCGGCGTGACCACCGGCGCCGGGGAGTACGCACCCATGCCGCCGGTGTTGGGGCCGTTGTCACCATCGAGCAAACGTTTGTGGTCCTGGCTGGTCGCCATCGCCAGCACGTTTTTGCCGTCGGCCATGACGATGAAGCTGGCTTCTTCGCCTTCGAGGAATTCTTCGATCACCACGCGCGCTCCGGCATCGCCGAATTCATTGTCCGCCAGCATCATCTTGATTGCAGATTTGGCTTCTGGCTGTGATTCCGCTACTACCACACCTTTACCCGCCGCCAATCCATCTGCTTTGACCACAATGCGACCGTTCTTGTGGTGCTTTTCAACATAAGCAAACGCTTCTTCGACATCGGTGAAGGTTTCGAAGAACGCAGTGGGGATGTTGTGGCGCGTCATGAAGCGCTTGGCGAAATCCTTGGAGGATTCGAGCTGCGCCGCCGCCTTGGTGGGTCCGAATATCTTCAGTCCCGCCGCGCGGAATGCGTCGACCACGCCGGCCGCCAGCGGCGCTTCCGGGCCGACCACGGTGAGTTCGATGCTCTCGCGTTTCACGAATTCGATGAGTTCAGGGATGGCAGTGATGGCGACGTTCTCCACGCCCTCTTCCAGCGCCGTACCCGCATTGCCCGGCGCGACATACACTTTCTGCACCTTGGCGCCCTGCGCCAGACGCCAGGCCAGCGCGTGCTCGCGACCGCCGGAACCGATGACTAATATTTTCATTTCAACCTCAAAGTGGCGAATAACTCAAATTCCTTCCCCTTACAGAGGGAAGGTTAGGATGGGGGTAGAAATGCGAAATGGAAGCAAACGCTTCTACCCCCTCCCTAGCCCTCCGCCTGCAAAGGGAGGGGACGTTATACGTTAGTGGCGGAAGTGCCTGTAGCCGGTAACCACCATGGCGATGCCATGCTCGTCCGCCGCCGCGATGACTTCCTCGTCACGCATCGAACCGCCGGGCTGGATGACCGCCTTTGCGCCGGCTTCCGCCAACACATCGACGCCGTCGCGGAACGGGAAGAAGGCATCCGACGCGACAACTGAGCCCGTCAGGCTGAGGCCTGCGTTCTGTGCCTTGATGCTGGCGATGCGAGTGGAATCCACCCGGCTCATCTGGCCCGCGCCGACACCCAGTGTCTGGCCGCCCTTGCAGAACACGATGGCGTTGGACTTGACGTACTTTGCCACGCGCCACGCGAACAGCAGGTCGACCAATTGTTCCCTGGTGGGCTGCGCCTTGGTGACGACCTTGAGCTGCGAAGCCTGCACATTGAGCGCATCCGGCGTCTGCACCAGCAGGCCGCCGCTCACGCGCTTGAAGTCGAACTGGTTATGCGCGTTCGACAGCGGCACGGAAAGCACTCGCACGTTCTGCTTGGCGGCGGTGACCTTTAATGCGGCTTCGGTGGCGGAGGGCGCAATGATGACTTCGACAAACTGGTTGGTGGTGATCTGCGTGGCAGTCTCGGCATCCAGTTCGCGGTTGAAGGCGATGATGCCGCCGAACGCGGAGGTGGTGTCGGTCGCATAGGCCAGCTTGTAGGCGTTCAGCGCGGTGTCGGCGATGGCGACGCCGCAGGGGTTGGCGTGCTTGACGATGACGCAGGCCGGTTCGTCGAAGGTCTTCACCAGCTCCCATGCCGCATCGGAATCGCCGATGTTGTTGTAGCTGAGTTCCTTGCCCTGCAGCTGGGTGTAGCCGGCGATGCCGCCGGGCAGGGTGATGAGGTCGCGGTAGAACGCGGCCTTCTGGTGCGGGTTCTCGCCGTAGCGCATCTCCTGCACCTTGGCAAAGTTGAAGTTGATCTGCGCCGGAAAGTCGCTCTTGCTGCCGTCGCCGTTGATGGCGGTGAGGTAGTTGCTGATCATGCTGTCGTAGGCAGCGGTGTGCGAGAACGCCTTCTTGGCCAGGTCGAAACGCGTTGCATCGCTGACGGTGCACTTGTTGGTCTGCATCTCGGCCAGCACGTCGGCGTAATCGGCCGGGTCGGTGACGATGGCGACATGCGCGTGGTTCTTGGCGGCGGAGCGCACCATGGTCGGGCCGCCGATGTCGATGTTCTCGATGGCGTCTTCCAGCGTGCAGCCGGGCTTGGCGATGGTCGCCGCGAACGGGTACAGGTTCACTACCACCAGGTCGATGGTCGGGATGTCGTGCTTCTTCAGCGTGGCGACATGTTCCGGCAGGTCGCGGCGCGCCAGGATGCCGGCGTGCACTTTCGGCTGCAGCGTCTTCACGCGCCCGTCCAGCATCTCGGGGAAGCCGGTGTAGTCCGCCACTTCGGTGACCGGGATCTTGTTGTCGGCCAGCAGTTTGGCCGTGCCGCCGGTGGACAGGATCTTCACGCCAAGCGCATGCAGCCCCTGGGCGAATTCGAGAACGCCGGATTTGTCCGACACGCTGATGAGAGCTTGAGTGATGGCCATGTGGATTTTTTCCTTAAATTTGGATCTTTATTTGATGCGATGGTCCTGCATCTTCTTGCGCAGGGTGTTGCGATTGATGCCGAGCAATTCGGCGGCGCGCGTCTGGTTGCCGCCGGCATGGTGCAACACGGTCTCGATCAGCGGCTTTTCCGCGCAACAGATCACCATGTCGTATATCCCGCACGACGGCTCTTCGCCGTCGAGGTCCTTGAAATAGTCGTTCACCGCCTTGCGCACGTGCTTGGCGATATCGTTCTCGTTGATGCCGCAATCTTCGGTCATGCTGCCCCCTTGTTATCCACTACCCCGGCTCTGCATGCAGCAAATCGGGACGCGCCATGCCTGTGGATGCATGCGCGCCCAGTCTGCCGGCTATGCCGCCATCTCCCCTTCATAAAGCAGTCGTTCGCTGCCCGTTTTTTGTTCTTCAAAAAATTCCGTGACGGCCTGCATCTGTTCGTCCACGCTCTCCAGCTGGTTCATGCGATGGCGGAACACGGCCGAACCGGGCAGGCCTTTGGTATACCAGGAGATGTGCTTGCGCGCCACGCGCAGCCCGGTGTGTTCGCCGTAGAAATCGTACAGGTCGTGCATATGGGCGATCAGCACGTCCTGTATCTCGCCGACGTGCGGCGCAAGCAGGTGCGTACCGGTCTGCAGGAAATGCTCGATCTCGCGGAACAGCCAGGGCCGCCCCTGTGCGGCGCGGCCGATCATCACCGCATCGGCACCGGTGTGCTGCAGCACGAAGCGCGCTTTTTCCGGGGTGGTGATGTCACCGTTGGCGATGATAGGGATGTTCACTTCCGCCTTCACCGCACGGATGGTGTCGTATTCGGCATCGCCGGTGTAAGCGCAGGCTCGCGTGCGGCCATGGATGGCCAGTGCCTGGATGCCGCTGGATTGGGCGATGCGCGCGATGTTCACCGCATTGCGGTTGGCCTTGTCCCAGCCGGTGCGAATTTTCAGGGTGACCGGCACGTCCACCGCGCCAACCACCGCCTCAAGGATCTCGGCCACCAGCTTTTCGTTCTGCATCAGCGCAGAACCGGCCATTACATTGCAGATCTTCTTGGCCGGACAGCCCATGTTGATATCGATGATCTGTGCGCCATGATCGACGTTGTAGCGGGCAGCCTGCGCCAGCATGGCAGGATCGGCGCCGACGATCTGTACCGAGATCGGGTCGACCTCGCCTTCGTGGTTAGCGCGGCGCTTGGTCTTCTCGGAGCCGTACAGCAGCGAATTGGAGGCCACCATCTCGGACACCGCCATGCCAGCGCCCATGCGCTTGCACAGCATGCGGAACGGCCTGTCGGTCACACCCGCCATGGGGGCAACGACAAGATTGTTTTTCAGTTTATAGCGTCCGATCTGCATGGCGATTTCCGAAGGGGGCGGCGATTATAAATTAATCAATCCGCCCATGCTATGATGCACAGAGATTTTTCTGCGAACGGGCATCGACATGGACTTCGATATCGTTATCATCGGCGGCGGACTGGTGGGGGCCAGCTTGGCCTGCGCGCTCCGCAACAGCGGCCTGCGCTTGGCCTTGATCGAAGGCCAGCCCTTGCCCAGGCTCGATTCCGGCTGGGATAGCCGGATCTACGCATTCACCCCCGGCAACGTGGATTTTCTGCACGAATGCGGTGCATGGCAACGCCTGGATGCATCACGCATACAACAGGTGGAAGAAATGCGCGTGTTCGGCGATACCGGCTCCAGGCTGAATTTCAGCGCCTATGAGATCGGCGCGCCTGAGCTGGCCTTCATCCTGGAAAGCCGCCTGTTGCAGCACGCGCTGTGGCAAGGCCTCGAAACACAGGACAACCTCACGTTGCTGCACCCTGCGCAATGTGCCGATCTGACCGTACAGGAAGATGCCGCCCGCCTGCGTCTGCAGGACGGTCGTGAGATCCGCGCCAGGCTCGTTGTTGGTGCGGACGGCCGCGATTCCTGGGTGCGCCATCAGGCAGTCATGCCGGAAGCACCCACGCCGTATCATCAGCACGGAGTGGTCGCCAACTTCAGCATCTCCAAGGCACATCGCGGCATCGCATATCAATGGTTCCAGCCTGACGGCATCCTTGCCCTGCTGCCGCTGCCGGGCAAGCGCATTTCCATCGTATGGTCGGTCAGCCCGGAGCAATCAGCCGAATTGCTGGCGCTCACTCACGAAGCATTCTGTGCACGCGTATCCGAGGCCTCGAACCACACGCTGGGAGAATTGCAAGTCATCACTCCGCCGGCCGCTTTTGCCTTGCGTGTGCTGAACCTGGCGCACCTGGCCAAGCCGCGCCTGGCGCTGATCGGCGATGCCGCCCATAACGTGCATCCGCTCTCTGGACAGGGCGTGAACCTTGGCCTGCGCGATGTGCGTGAACTGGCAAAGGTATTGTCGCAACGCGGTGCACTGGATTGCGGCGATATCAGCCTGTTGCGGCGCTACGAAAAAGCACGCCAGGGCGATATCATGTCCATGCAGCTCACCACCGACACCCTGAAGAACCTGTTCGTCAACGACAACCCGCTGCTGCGCACCTTGCGCAATGCAGGCCTCGACGCAACCAACCGGATCGTGCCGCTGAAGAAAATGCTGGTGCGCCACGCGCTCAATTGATTCTTTCCTCAAGGATGTAACAAATGCTCAGAACCCTGCTGTTATTGCTGCTTTCCGTCTCTTTCGCCCACGCAGCCGAGACCGACAAGACTGCCGCCGCCATCAAGGACACGCTGCTCAAGAACTACGAACAGCTGATCGGCCCGGTCGACCAGGTCAACAAGTCGCCGATCCCCGGCTTATACGAAGTGGTGACGGGAGATCACATCTTCTATACCGACAAGACCGCGCAATACCTCATCGATGGCAGCATGTTCGACCTGAAGGCAAGGCAGAACATCACCCAGGCGCGTGCGCAGAAATTGTTCGCGATCGATTTCAGCAAGCTGCCGCTGGAACTCGCCGTGAAGAAGGTCAAGGGTAACGGCAGCCGCAAGATGGCCTATTTCGCCGATCCGAACTGCGGTTTCTGCAAGAAGCTGGAGCACGAACTGGAAAGCGTGAACAACGTCACGCTATACCTGTTCCTCTACCCCATCTTCCCGGGCTCACCGGAAAAAGTGCAGGCGATCTGGTGCAGCCCGGATCCGGCCAAGGCCTGGGACGACCTGATGCTGAAGGGCATACAACCGGCGGCCGCCAAGTGTGACGCCCCTACCGAGAAAGTAATGGCGCTGGGCAGGAACCTCAAGGTGAACGGCACGCCGGCGCTGGTCTTCGCCAATGGGGTCGTCAATCCCGGTTACCTACCTGCCGCCGAGCTGGAAAAGGCGCTGGATAACAACAAATAAGCGGCAACGGCAGGCAATCTTGCGCAACCTGTTCCGGCACCTCGCCACACTGAGTGCCACCTTGTGGGTGGGCGGCATGTGGATGCTCGGCTACGTGGCCGTACCCGTGCTGTTCAGGTGGCTGCCCGACCGCCAGATGGCCGGCATGGTGGCAGGCCAGATGTTCACCCTGCTGGCTTACATCGGCATCGGTTGTGCACTGTACCTGCTCGCCTTTCAGTTGCGGCAATCCGGCCAAGCTGCGCCAAGAAGCCGCCCCTTCCTCGTCACCCTCGCGATGTTGCTGCTCGTCCTCGTCGGGCAATTCGGACTGCAGCCCATCCTCGCCAGCCTCAAGGCACAGGCCTTGCCGCTGGAAGTGATGCAGAGTGCCTTCGCGGCACAGTTCAGGACCTGGCACGCCGTATCCGGCATTCTCTACCTGATACAGAGCTTGCTCGGCATCGTACTGGTGCTGGATACAAGGGGCAAATGACCGCCCCGCTTCGCGCATCGGGAAGATAGCAGTCAATACTGATGCGCAGGGAAGCCGAACGTCAGGCTGCCTGCGCCGCGGCCTGATGGGAATGCAGGAACCAGCGATCCAGTACCACATGGCGGGTGAACCACCTGTTGCCCAGCAGCACCCCGCCAAGCAGCGTGCGCATGAACGCCGGCCCCATGCCCTCAGTCGTCACGGTTGGCCCAAAACGCGCGATCAGGCCGTCGCGGTAGGGGCGCAATTGTTGTTCGCGGTAATCTTCGCGCGCCTCCAGGATGCTGGCGGCGGCCATGAGACCGGACTCGACGGCCGGCCGGATTCCCTCGCCGCTTTGCGGATAGGCCAACCCGGCCGCATCGCCGACGAGCAGTACGCCGTCGCCGATCTGGCTGCGGACGGCATGTCCATAGAGCAGGTAAGCATGCCCATGAAAACGGTCCGGGATATCCTGCGGGATCCTGCCGCGCTGCTTCAGGAAATTGCAAAAATGGGCCAGATGATCGGAAAGGTGATGACTCCCCTCGCGTCCCAGCCCGATATTGAGATAGCTGCCCTTGCGGAAGCACCATCCATACCCTTTCAGGTCGCGGCAAAAATATAGTTCAGGCATATTCCCCTGCACGCGGCAGTCTTCGCTCTGCGCCATGTTCAGCCTGAATTCGATTTCTTTTGCGGCGATCACGGGTTCGTCGGCCCCCAGCTTGGCCCCCATGTGGCGGGCCACGGGGCAGAAATGCCCGCCGGCACCGACGAGCATCGGGGTCGAGATGGCTTCGTTGACGATCCAGAACCTGCCATCCCGACGCAAGGAGTTCAGGCCCTGGCCAAGCAGCAGACGGGCTGCCGAACGGCGCAGCAGATAGTCGTCGAATTCGTAGCGGCGAATACCGTAACTCACCGTGTCCGCATAGCGGGTCTCCAGATTGCCGCCATCGATCAGGCCGGTGCGGAAGGCCGTGATCGGCTGCAACACATGTTGCCCGGCGTACTCCGCCATATCGAGTTGCAAGGCCTCCAGCACCGCCGGGGTGACCCAGCCGGCGCACACCTTGTCGCGCGGGAATAATGCCTTGTCCATGACCATCACATCCATGCCATGCCGACGCAGTTGCCAGGCACAGCTCGATCCCGCCGGGCCGCCGCCCACAATGAGCACATCACAGTTTTGCATGATCTGCTCCAGTGGAAGGATGTGCCGTTTCATACAGGTATTGCCGGGTCCAGGGAATCTGGTTGTTCCCTGCACGCGCAAAGGAAACCTGGAACAGTTGCATGTCGCCGGTCTTGAAGGTGGTCAGGGAGCCGGCCAGGTACAGCCGCCACGCACGCACGAACCTTTCATCGAACATCTCCTGCACGCGCTCGACGTTATCCTCGTACCGCTGCAGCCAGTGTTCGAGCGTCCTGGCATAGTGCATGCGCAGGTTCTCCACATCCAGAACGGAAAAATCGAACGGTTCGAAGATCTGCATCATCTGCGCAAGACTCGGCGGACTGGCGCCGGGGAAAATATGGCGTTCCGCCCAGGCATCCATCGGGCGGGGATAGTTCAGCCCTATGGTGTGGATCAGGCCCCGTCCCTCCGGTTTGAGGCACCGGTCTAAGACCGCTCCCAGCTCCTGGTAATGCTCCGTCCCCACATGTTCCAGCATGCCGACCGAAACGAAAGCGTCGAACTTGCCGCGCACGTTGCGGTAGTCGTCTTCGACGAATTCGACCATGCCATCCAGCCCTTCGGCGGCAGCGCGCTGCCGGGCAAAGGCGATCTGCTCCGTGGAGATGTTGTAGGCACGCACCTTCGCCCCGTAGTGCCTCGCCATGTGCATGGCCAGGGCACCCCAGCCGCAGCCGGCCTCCACTACGGCATCGCCGGGCTGCAGGCGCAGCTTGCGGCAAACGTGATCCATTTTGGCGAGCTGCGCCTCCTCCAGGCTGGCGGCACCATGCGAAAAATACGCACAGGTATAGACCATCCGCTCCTCCAGCCAGAGCTTGTAGAAACTGTTGCCGATGTCGTAGTGGTGCCGGATGTTGCGCCGCGCGCCGATGATGGTGTTGCGCCGCACATCGTAGATGGGCGCCAGCAGTTTTTTCACCACCTTGTCCTGGCTGCGCAACGGCCAGACCCTGAATACCGCCTCGAGGAATTCCAGCAGGTTGCCCTGCACCTCGATGCGTCCCTCGGAGTACAGTTCGCCGAAATAAAGCTCATGGTCGATGAACAGTTTCACCAGCGCACCAGGATCGCGGATGACCACGCGCGCTACGCTGCTGCCATGGTTGGCCTCTATCACCAGGCCGTTCCACAGCACCACCTGTACCGGCGGATTGCCAAGAGCATTCATGATCTTCGCCAGCAGCAACCGCGCGCCGGCAGACAGCATGCCGCCAAAGGTCATTGGCGGCTCGGCAGCAGATGCCAGGTAGTTGTATTCACCGCGAATCGTTTTGCTGGAAGGTTCTTCTGCTCGTTCTGACCTCATGTCCGCTCCCTGGCTTGTTTTCGACCGGTCTATTTCATTGCAGGACGCCTGCTTCAGGCATTCGGACGGGGAGCGCCATCCGAAGGCCGAACGATCACGCGCAAAATGGGATGCGCCCCATATTCCAGCTGGGAGAAGAACAGCTCGCTGAAGAATGCCTCGCCGTCCCTGTCCATTGCCCAGAAAAGATGCCCGCAATGGGACAGGAAGAGCAAACGCGAATTGATCAGTCCGTTGCTCAACAACGCGGTATCGGACAGCTGCGGAAACAGCAGCGAGATATGATGCTGCGCCAGCTCGTTGCGGCTGAAGCCGAACAGCTCTTCGCCGGCATCGGTGCAATCCTGGATCATCCCGCCTTGGTCCAGCGTAAGCGCAGCCGGCTCGCTCATCCCCGACCGATATTGCATCGAGCCGAAAACCTGTGTTTGTAACGCGTCCATGGTCAGTGATCCTTTCTTCCGCTGGAGCTGATTTCGGCCTCGGCCGCCAACCAGTCGTCGAGCTCGTACCCCGGGGCAAAACCTCTGGCCGCGGATTTGTAATAGGCGCTTATCTCGATTTTTTCTCGCAAGTCCGGGGGGATCGGGGGGGGAATATCGGCAATCTGGCGACTCGATTTGCTTTGTTTGCTCGGTCTCATGTCACGCTCCCTGATCAAGATATTGATAAATGGGTGTGCTGGGACGATTAAATGTACGCCGCTATTCTGGCCGGATAAATACGGGAATATACGTAGGTGTTATTGGAAGCTGTCCTCCAGTTGGCTAGAATAGCGGGCATATAGCCTAGATGAACTTCCTCCGAACTCAGACCAACTACTTAGAAGGAACGATATTGCTGATACGCATCGGCGTTTTCATCTTCTGGCTGATCCATTTCCTGCCTTTCCGGGTGATCGTCGCCATCGGCAATGGGCTCGGCACACTGCTTTACCCATTGGCCGGCGAGCGCCGCAAGGTCGGCATGATCAATCTGGCGTTGTGCTTCCCCGACATGAGCGATGCAGTGCGCAGGAAGCTGGTGCGCGAGCACTTCAAGGTGTTCTGCCGCAGCCTGATCGAGCGCAGCATCCTGTGGTGGTCCAGTGCCGATCGGATACTCGGCCTGATCCGGGTCGAAGGCGTCGAACATTTCGAGGCAATCAAGGACAAGCCTTCCATCTTGCTGATGCCGCATTTCGTCGGCATGGATATCGGCGGACAGTGGGTCGCGCTGCACACCGACGGCGTCAGCATGTATGCGAACCAGAAGAACAGGTATCTGACCGAACTGTTGCTGAAAAAGCGCGGGCGTTTCCGCCATCAACACCTTTATTCGCGCCAGCAAGGACTGCGCCCCATCCTGAAATGCATCCGGGCAGGCAGACCCTTCTTTTATCTCCCGGATCAGGACCAGGGTGTGAAGGATGGTGCATTCATCCCCTTCTTCGGCGTGCCCGCAGCAACCATGACTTCGGTGCCGCGCATCGCACAAATGACCGGCGCCAGGGTCGTGCCCTGCGTCACCCGCCTGCTGCCCGGCGGGGAAGGATACGTGCTGACCTTCTATCCGGCCTGGGAGAACTATCCTAGCGGGGATGACATCGCCGATACGCGACGCGTGAACGAATTCATCGAACAAAGGGTGCAGGAAATCCCGGAACAATATTTCTGGTTGCACAAGCGCTTCAAGACCCGCCCCGAGGGAGCGCCCCCGCTCTATCCGAAGTGATGCGGCCGCATCAATTCAATGCCGGTTCGCCGCCCCGCGGGAACAGCACCCACATGCGCCCGGGCTGTTTCATGCTGCCGGCACGCACCGCTGCATAGTCACCGAAGCCCCAGAAGAAGTCGGCACGTACCGCGCCCTTGATCGCACCGCCGGTATCCTGCGCGAACATGAGGCGGTTGAGGGGATTGCCGCTGTTCGGATAAGTAGTGGACAGGAACACCGGCACGCCCAGCGGGATGGTGCGCGGATCGACAGCGATGCTGTATTCATTGGTCAGCGGCACGCCCAGTGCACCGAGCGGCGCGGAAAGCGAATCCGGCAGCACGCGGAAGAAGACATAGCTGGGGTTCTGTCCCAGCAGCACAAATAGCCGCTCTGGATTCTTCACGGCCCAATTCTTGATGCCCTGCATGGAGGCTTCTTCCGGCTTGAGCTCGCCCATGTCGATGAGTTTCTTGCCGATCGAGGCATAGCCATGCCCGTTCTGGTCGGCATACCCCACCTTCACGCGCGTACCGTCTTCAAGTTCGATCCGCCCGGAACCCTGTATCTGCAGGAAGAACAGCTCGACCGGATCCTCCACCCAGAACAGCTCGCGTCCTTTCAGCGACTGATCGAGGCCGGCATCGATCTCGGCACGGTTGAAATAAGGCACGACGCGCTTCCCTTCCAGTCGGCCGCGCACCCGCTGCCCCCTGAATTGCGGATAAAGCTCGCCCATGTCCACTTCAAGCATGTCATCCGGCGGCGCATAGAGGGGATAGGCGAAGCGCTTGCTGCGCGTGCGGCTGCCCTTCAGCAGCGGTTCGTAATAGCCGGTGATGAGACCGGTGTCGGTTCCGTCGGGATTGAACACCTGGTAGGGCGTGAACCAGGTCTCGTAGAAAGCGCGTTGCGCCGCGACATCGTCGCTGCCTATCTTCGCCGCCGCAGCGCAAATGGGCAACCACACCGGCTTCAGGCGGAGCGCGCGGCAGCTTTGCTGCATTGCCGGCCACGAGGCGGACAAGTCCGGCGCAGGCCAATCCGGCAACATCTCCCACTTGCTGACCATGAAGTCGGGGGCGACCTTGCCGACCGGCACCTTGACCTCCACCGGTACCGGCTTCGGCGCCTGACAGGCTGCAAGCAACAACCCCAAAGCCAGTGCCAGCCAGATCGACCTGTCCCGGATCATGATTGCCTTCATCGCCTAGTGAAGTACGCGCGGGACGCTCAGCACGAATTGGGGGATGGGAACTGAGAATTCCCCACCGTCCTCGACCTGCATCTGGTAGCTGCCCGACATGGTGCCGACCTGCGTGGCCAGCACGGTGCCGCTGGTGTATTCGAAACTCTGCCCCGGCTTGATGACCGGCTGCTCGCCCACCACGCCCTTCCCCCTGACTTCCTGCACATGGTTGTTGGCGTCATTGATGATCCAGTGGCGACTCAGCAATTGCACGGCGCGCTCGCCCTCGTTGGTGAGCGTGATGGTATATGCGAACACATAACGGTTGTCGGCTTCGTCGGATTGGTCGGCAAGGTAACGCACTTGCACGGAGACCTGGATGCGGTAGCGGGAGGAATCTTCCATCGCGGCATTTCACCGTATTTTGCACGCCATGACAAGCGGCGTTTCGCTGCGCGCCGACAATCGCCCGGATTGCGCACCGGCTAATGCTGCCGGATCAGCCCGAGCCTTCTCAGGATATTGACGGCGGTGGTGGAAACGCGGAATTTCTCCGGCATCTCGACTTTATGCGCCTTCACCAGCTCCGGCACCTCGGCATACGCGAGGTGGCGCTGCAACGCGGCGTGCAGCTGCACCTTCAGGGTCGGGACGCTGATCGGCTTGTGCAGGATGCGGAACACCTGCGCCTGGTTGATGAGGTCGATCACCAGTTCGGCATCCTTGGCCTTGGTTGCGATGATGGAAAGGATCTGCGGATATTCCTGTTTCAACAGCTTGAGCATCGAAGTCAGCCGCTCCTGGCTCGATTCGACATCCGCGATGACGACGGCGATTTCATGTTTCTTCAGCAGGCTCAACGCAGTATCGGTATCCTCCGCGTAAAACACCGGGCACAGGCTTCCGATCAGCTCCCGAACCACGCGGAAGACCTCCTCGTCTTCGTCGATCACCAGCACGCCTGCCGCCATCTTTTCCGGCAAGGGCACGGCGGCGGACTTCGTGTTGGCCAGTTCGAACGCGATCGTCGCCGCCTCTCCCACCAGCGTCTGCAGCGCCTGGTTGTCCCAGGGCTTGTTGATGAACCGGTACACTTCGCCGTCGTTGATCGAGCCCACGATGGAGGCCAGGTCGGAATAGCCGGTCAACAGGATGCGCACGCTGCGCGGCGAGATCTCGCGCGACCGGCGCAGCATCTCCACTCCCGTCATGACCGGCATGCGCTGGTCGCTGATGATGACGTGCATCTGGTAGCGGGTCAGGAAATCCAGCGCCTTGTTGCCGTCGGTCGTGGTGAACACATGGTAACGCTGGCGGAACAGCGATTTCAGCGCCGTCAGGATGCGCTCCTCGTCATCCACGATCAGCAGGTTGGCTTTCTTCAGGCCCGGCTCCAGCGTGATCGGACTGTCCCCGAAAGCTTCCTGCGGCGCGTCTGCATTGTGTCCGTTCACCGCATCGAACCTGAGCCCGCGAGCGGCATCCAGCAACTTCGACGCATCGGGGAGGCTCGCTGCGGTCTTCGGCTTGCCCTGATCGATCAGCGCGTCGATCGCATCCCGGAAGGCATCGGCGAATTCCTGCGCCGTCTGGTAACGGTCGGCAGGCTTCTTTGCCAGGACCTTGCCCAGCACCTGGTCGATCTCGGGCGACAGCGCGGGGTTCAGCGCAGAGGGTTTTTCGGGCACGGCATTGACCACTTGCTGCATGATGGCAGCGACCGTACCGGTGAACGGTTTCCTGCCGGTCAGCAGCTCATAGGCCAGGATGCCGATCGAGTACAGGTCCGTGGTCCGGTCGATTTTGGCCCCGGTGAATTGTTCGGGTGACATGTACGACGGCGTGCCGACCAGTTCGCCGGCCCTGGTCAGTTCGGACGAATCGATGCGCGCGATGCCGAAGTCGTTGATCTTGATGCGCCCGTCATTGTTGATCATGACGTTGGCCGCCTTCAGGTCGCGGTGGATCACGCCTTGCGCATGGGCATAGCCGATGCCGTCCAGGGTCTGCAAGATGATCTGCGCCACTTCCTGCAGGCCGAACTTCTCGTTGGCCGCCAGGTGGTGTGCAAGCGTCTTGCCGTTGACCAGCTCCATGATGATGTAGGCCGCCTGCTCATCCTCGATGTAATCGTAGATCTGCACGATGCGCGGATGCACCAGCCGGCCCACCGCCTGTGCCTCGTGGCGGAAGCGCTGCAACACATGCTCGCGATCCCCCTCCGGCAAGGCGCTCTTGTTGACGCCCTTGATCGCCACCTCCCGCGAGATGGCTGGATCCCAGCCCTTGTAGACGATGCCCATGCCTCCGCTGCCGAGTTCGCCCTGGATCTGGTACTTGCCGATTTTTTTCACGGGTTCGTTCATGGACCGGACTAGCCCTCCAGTTGCGCTTCGTCAGGCGGCGTCAGCGGCAGCCACACGGTGAACTTCGTCCCCACATTGGGCTTCGAGTCGACGCTGATCCTGCCGCCATGCTGCTGGATGATCTTGTAGGAGATGGACAGTCCCAGGCCGGTGCCTTTGCCGACCTCCTTGGTCGTGAAGAACGGATCGAATATCTTGGACATGACCTCGGCCGGAATGCCGGATCCGTCATCCTCCACATCGACCGCGACACCTTCACCGTCGGCACGGGAGGTCAGGGTGAGCGTCCCATGCTCGCCCGGCATGGCCTGTATGGCGTTGGTGACCAGGTTCAGGAACACCTGGTTGATTTGCGAGGGGGCACAGGTGATCTCCGGGATGGCGCCGAAATTCTTGACCACCTTGACGGACTTGAGCTGGTGCTTGGCCAGCAGCAGGGTATTGTTCAGGCTTTCGTTCAGGTTGGTGTGCGCGACCTTGCTGCGATCAAGCCGGCTGAAGTTCTTCAGGTTGCCGACGATCTCCGACACCTGGCCGGTGCCGAACAGGCCGTCCTTGACCAGCTTGCTCAATTCCTCGATGACATGCTGCTGCTTCAGCGTACCGAGCAGCATGCTCGTTTGCTGGAACTCGCGCGACAGCCCTTCCGCATCGTCGCCTGCCCGCAGGAATTCGAGCAGCTTGTCGCAGTGATCCAGCGTATCGCCGATAGCCGGCAGCTGCTCGGAGACCTGCCCCAGACTGTTCTTCACGTAGGCCAGCGGCGTGTTGATCTCGTGCGCGACTCCCGCCACCATTTGCCCGAGCGAGGACATCTTTTCCGACTGAATCAATTGCGTCTCGGATTCCTTCAGATGCTTCAGGGCATCCGACAACTCGCGCGTGCGCGCCTCGACCCGATGCTCCAGGGTCTGGTTCGCTGCCCTCAACCTGGCCCCGAAATAGATCAGCAATACCAGCAGGGCCGATGCGTAATACACCAGATAAATGCGGTAACGCTCTTTTTCCTGCAGCGCATCTTCCAGCTCGCTATTGAACGACAATGTCAGGTTGATCAGTCGCGGCCCCGTGCTCAATCCTTCCAGCCGGGTGAAATGCCCCAGTTCCACCGGAACATGTTCCAGCAGCGACTGCACCGCAGTTGCGATCCGCGCCTGCTCGTTCGAGCCTGGCAACAGGGTACCCAGTTGCGCCACCGAATCCTGCAGGATGAGCTGCCGGGATTCTTCCCCGTGCAGGAAATATTGCGGGGCGGTCTCGCCCAGCCGGCTCAATACCTGCAACAAGGATGGCGATGATTTTTGCGTCCGCTGCTGTGCCGTCAATTCGGCTACCGCACCCATCAGGTCCTGCAGCATCGCCTTGTTGGCCCGGTTTTCGGACAGGAATTGCTGCACCAGTTCGGACTTCAGCTGTATGGCGCTTCTGAGTTCGGGCAGGCCGCTCCTGAGTGCCTTGCTGGAAGTCAGCCCGGCGAAACGGGTAATGTCGCGCAGCGCTTTTTCGCCGGAATCGGTACGGACTGCCGGCATATCCTGCCCGCCCAGATCGATGCGCGCGCGCTGCACTTCCATATCCCAGCGGCCATCGATCTCCTTGACCTCGTTCAGCAGGCTCATCACCTCGTTCTGCTCGCGCAGATCGACCGCCTGGGTCTTATCGTAAAAAAACCACAGGGCACCCAGCATGATCGAGACCACCAGCCCCATCAGAATGTTCTGCTCGATCTCAGATCTGTTCATATCAACCCTGTTGTTGTTCTGCGATACCGTTTCTTCAAAAGCTCGCCTGGCAGATCGTGCGGCGCACCGCACGCAGAACCTCGCAGCCGATTCTGCTGGAATCAGCCGTGTGGCGCCATGCCTGCCCGACACCTGCGGAAATTTGCGTTTCGGATATGCCGTAGCCGATCTGGCGTCAACCAAACAGCAAGCTGTTTATTCCGCACGATGGCTTTGCGAGCACTTAATTCCCCTATCGGATGCCATCTTATACTTAATATGCGACCATTTACATACTCCGGACTGCCTATATAACGGCATAGTACTGCCTATGCCATCAACCATTTCTTCGATATGGTCTTGTGTGCCGCCCGTAAGAAGCGGCTTGCCCTGCTCGCCGCGCAACCACCTCGCGCATCCGCTGGGCCTGCCTGCCCGCCCCGCGCTGGCCGGGCGTTCGCAGCCATGGAAACGGGCTGATGTGCCTGGAGGAGTTTCGGGTAAAATGGCCGTCTCGAATTCAAATCACCCTGAGGACCAACATGTACCAGATCGCACCCAGCATCCTTTCCGCCAACTTCGCCAGGCTAGGCGAGGAGGTCGACAACGTGCTCGCCTCCGGCGCGGACATCGTGCACTTCGACGTGATGGACAACCATTACGTGCCCAACCTGACCATCGGCCCGCTGGTGTGCGAAGCGCTGCGCAAGCACGGCGTGACCGCCCCGATCGACGTGCACCTGATGGTCAAGCCGGTGGATCGCATCATTCCCGATTTCGCCAAGGCCGGTGCGACCTACATCACCTTCCACCCGGAAGCGTCCGAGCACATCGACCGCACCATCGGCCTGATCAAGGAAAGCGGCTGCAAGGCAGGCCTGGTGTTCAACCCCGCCACGCCGCTGGACGTGCTGGAATATACCCTGCCCAAGCTGGACATGGTATTGCTGATGTCGGTCAATCCCGGATTCGGCGGCCAGAAATTCATTCCCTACGTGCTGGACAAGGCACGCAAGGTGCGCCAGATGATCGATGCCGGCAAGTACAACTGCCGCCTGGAGATCGACGGCGGCGTCGGCCCGGCCAACATCAGGGAAGTGGCGGAAGCGGGCGTGGATACCTTCGTGGCAGGCTCCGCCGTTTTCGGCAAGCGCAACGAACAGGACAAGAACCGTTACGACACCATCATCGGTGAAATGCGCGCCGAACTGGCGAAAGTGAAGAAGTAATGGGTTTCAGGAATTTCCCCCTGGCCATCTCGGCCGTGGTCATCGACCTCGACGGAACACTTTTGCATACCGCACCGGAACTGGCCGAATCGGCCAACCGCATGCTGCGCGACATGGGCCGTCCGCCCGTGTCGCAGGATCTGCTGATGAGCTACATCGGCAACGGCATCTCCTGGCTGGTGAAGCGTGCGCTGACCGGCGACATGCACGCCGAACCGGATGCCGCCCTGTACGACAAGGCGCTGCCGATCTTCGAGAAGCATTACACCGAGTTGCTGCTGCAAAGCAAACCGTTCGCCGGCGTAGTGCAGGGACTGGATGCAATGAAGGCAGCCGGTTTCCGGCTGGGCTGCATTACCAACAAGGTGGCGCGCTACACCGAACCGCTGCTGCAAGGGATCGGCCTCGCGCATTACTTCGACATCGTGCTGTCCGGCGATACGCTGCCGGAGAAAAAACCGCACCCGCTGCCGCTGCTGCACAGTGCCAAATTTTTCGGGATACCGGTCGACAGAATGCTGCTGATCGGCGATTCGCTGAACGATGCCGTGGCCGCACGCGCTGCAGGCTGTCCGGTGTTCTGCGTACCTTATGGTTATAATCACGGCGAGCCTGTGGACGGGCTGGATCTGGATGCCGTGATCGCCGACCTGCCAGCCGCACTGAAATTGATAGAACGCGTTTGACCCATGACACATAACGACCTCTCTGCAAAGACGACCGCCCGGCGATGGTGATTCCGCATCGCCAGATGCTGCGCCACCCATCGTCTTCGCAATCCATTTAGAGAGGCTCTTATGCTGTCCCCTGTCACCGAACAAGAATTCAATGCACTTGCCAGGCAAGGCTACAACCGCATCCCGCTGGTTGCGGAAACCTTCGCCGACCTCGATACGCCGCTGTCGCTGTACCTCAAGCTCGCCAATCGCCCTTTCTCCTACCTGCTGGAGTCGGTGCAGGGCGGCGAACGCTTCGGGCGCTACTCCTTCATCGGCCTGCCTGCCGACACGCGCATCACCGTGCGCGGCAGGCAGGTCACGCTGACCACGCCCGCCGGCGAGACCACCCAGGAAGCCGCCGATCCGCTCGCCTACATCGAGGAATACCGGACCCGCTTCAAGGTCGCACCGCTGTCCGGCCTGCCTCGTTTCACCGGCGGACTGGCCGGTTATTTCGGCTACGACACGGTGCGCTATATCGAACACAAGCTGGCCGGCACGCAAAAGCCGGATGTACTCGGCACCCCCGACATCCTGCTGATGCTCACCGAACAGCTCGCGGTGATCGACAACCTGTCGGGCAAGCTCACGTTCATCGTATATGCCGACCCCGCGCATGCCGACGCCTACCGTACGGCGCTGCAGCGCCTGGACGAATTGCAGCGCGCCCTGCGCCAACCGGTGCAGATCCCCGACGCGCCGCAGATGCGCCGCTACGAGGCGAAATCCGAGTTCGGCGAAGCCGCGTTCAAGGCGGCGGTGGAGCGTTCCAAACAATACATCTTCGACGGCGACATCATGCAGGTGGTGCTGTCGCAGCGCATGTCGCAGCATTTCCCGGCATCGCCGCTGTCGCTGTATCGCGCATTGCGCAGCATCAACCCGTCGCCCTACATGTTCTACTACGACATGGGCGACCACCACGTGGTCGGCTCATCGCCTGAAATTCTGGCACGACTGGAAGGCGACACGGTGACCGTGCGCCCCATCGCCGGCACGCGCCCGCGCGGCAAGACGCCGCAAAAGGACACGGAACTCGCGCAAGAACTGCTGGCCGACCCGAAGGAACTGGCCGAACACCTGATGCTGATCGACCTCGGCCGCAACGACATCGGCCGCGTGGCGCAGAACGGCACTGTCCGGCTCACCGACAAGATGGTGATCGAGCGCTACTCGCACGTGATGCACATCGTCTCCAACGTCGAGGCAAAACTCAAGCAGGGCCTGGGTGCGATGGATGTGCTGAAGGCCACCTTCCCCGCCGGCACCGTATCCGGCGCCGCCAAGGTGCGCGCGATGGAGATCATCGACGAACTGGAGCCGAGCAAGCGCGGCATCTATGCCGGGGCGGTCGGCTATCTCGCATTCAACGGCGACATGGATGTCGCCATCGCGCTGCGCACCGCCGTGGTGAAGGACGACACGCTCTATGTGCAGGCAGGGGCCGGCATCGTCGCCGACTCGGTGCCGGACAGCGAATGGATGGAAACGCAGAACAAGGCGCGTGCGGTGCTGCGCGCAGCCGAGATGGTGCTGGACGGGCTCGATGCGCGGACGCACCGCTAGGGAGAAGCAGACATGTTACTGATGATCGACAACTACGACTCCTTCACCTATAACCTGGTGCAGTATTTCGCCGAGCTCGGCGCGGACGTGCAGGTTTACCGCAACGACGAGATCACGGTGGAGCAGATCGAGAAGCTGAACCCGCAGCACCTGGTCGTGTCGCCCGGTCCGTGCACGCCGAACGAAGCAGGCATCTCGGTCGCCGCGATCAGACATTTTGCCGGCAAGATCCCGCTGCTCGGTGTCTGCCTCGGCCACCAGAGTATCGGCCAGGCCTTCGGCGGCAGGATCATCCACGCCAAGACGCTGATGCACGGCAAGACCTCGCTGATCCGCCACAACGGCAACAGCGTATTCACCGGCCTGCCCAACCCGTTCACCGCGACGCGCTACCATTCGCTGGTGATCGAGCGCGAGACGCTGCCGGACTGCCTGGAAATCACCGCCTGGACCGACGACGGCGAGATCATGGGCGTGCGCCACAAGACGCTGGCGGTGCACGGCGTGCAGTTCCACCCCGAGTCCATCCTCACCGAACACGGGCATGACATGCTGAGGAATTTTCTGGAAGGGAAGCGATAGCCATGATCACTCCACAACAAGCGCTGGTGCGCCTGATCGAGCAGCGCGAGATCTTTTACGACGAGATGCTGTCGCTGATGCGGCAGATCATGGGCGGCGGAGTTTCGCCGGTGCAGATCGCCGGCATCCTGATCGGCTTGCGCGTCAAGAAGGAAACCATCGGCGAGATCTCCGCCGCCGCGTTCGTGATGCGCGAGTTCGCCACCCAGGTTCCGGTCTCGCAGCGCGAGCATCTGGTGGACACCTGCGGCACCGGCGGCGACGCCGCGCACACATTCAACATCTCGACCGCCAGCGCGTTCGTCGCGGCAGCGGCAGGCGCGCGGGTCGCCAAACATGGCGGGCGCTCGGTGTCTTCCACCTGCGGCTCGGCCGACGTGCTGGAAGCGCTGGGCGTCAACCTCAACCTGACGCCGGAACAGGTGGGCCGCAGCATCGACCAGATCGGCATCGGCTTCATGTTCGCGCCCAATTTCCACGGCGCGATGAAACATGCGGCGCCGGTGCGCAAGGAACTGGGCGTGCGCACGCTGTTCAACGTCCTCGGCCCGCTGACCAACCCCGCCGGCGCGGAGAACCAGGTGCTGGGCGTGTTCCATCCCGACCTCGTCGGCATCCAGGCGCGCGTGCTGCAGCGTCTGGGCAGCCGTCATGTACTGGTGGTGAACGGCGCGGATGGCCTGGACGAGATCACCATCAGCGGACCGACGTCCATCGCGGAACTCAAGGACGGCCAGGTGAACGAATATACCGTCACGCCGGAAGCGTTCGGCCTGAGGTCCGCGCCGCTGGACGAGATTCGCGTCACCCATATCGACCAGGCCAAGGCCATGTTGCTGGGCGTGCTGGACAACCGGCCGGGTGCTGCGCGCGACATCGTCCTGCTCAACGCGGGGGCCGCGATCTACGCTGCCGGCCTGAGCGTCACGCTGGCAGAGGGCGTGAAACTGGCGGCCGGGACGATCGCCTCCGGCGCGGCAAAGAACAAGCTGGCACAGCTGATCCAGGTCAGCAACGCCTGATCGTCCCGCCCGCACACGTGGTCTCCATCCAGCACCAGTTTCCGCCGCTCGCCGGACAGGACAGCGCCGACATCCAGGATTGGCTGGGCGCGCTGTCCGGCATCTTTGCGCCCGCCGAAATCGAAGTGATCCGCCGCGCATGCGAATTCGCCGCACCGCTCTATCACGACAAATGCGAAGTCACCGGCACGCCGCTGTTGCAGCATGCGCTCGGCTCGGCTTCCATCCTGATCGGCCTGCACATGGACCACGAGACCATCGCCGCCGCCGCGCTGCACGCCGTGCCCGAGTATCTCGACGACTGGAACGAAGTCCTGAACGAGCGCTTCGGGCGCAACGTCACCGTACTGGTCGACGGCATCTCCAGGATGGAGCAGATCCGCCAGTTCAGCGAGATGCGCGGCCCGAACGCGAAGGACAGGGACGATACCGCCGAACAGACCGAAAGCCTGCGCAAGATGCTGCTGGCGATGGTGGAAGACATCCGCGTGGTGCTCATCAAGCTGGCCGAACGCACGCAGACGCTGCGCAGCCTTTCCGGCGCGGCGCCCGAACAGCAGAGGCAGATCGCGCAGGAAACGCAAAGCATCTTCGCGCCGCTGGCCAACCGGCTTGGCGTATGGCAGATCAAATGGGAACTGGAAGACCTGTCGACACGCTACCTGGAGCCAGTGCTCTACAAGCAGGTCGCCAGGCTGCTCGACGAGCGGCGCGTGGACCGGGAGCGCTACATCGCCGATGTCATCGCGCGGCTGCAGCAGGCCTTGACGCAGGCCGACATCAGGGCCGAAGTGAGCGGACGCCCGAAACACATCTACAGCATCATCAACAAGATGAAGCGCAAGCATCTCGATTTCGACCAGCTGTACGATGTGCGCGCAGTGCGGGTACTGGTAGACGACCTTGAGCAATGCTACGCGGCGCTCTCCATCGTGCACGAGCTGTGGCAACCGATCCAGAGCGAATTCGACGACTACATCGCCCGTCCCAAACCCAACGGCTATCGCTCGCTGCACACTGCGGTGCTCGGCCCGCGCCAGCTCTCGGTGGAAGTGCAGATACGCACCCGGCAGATGCATCACGATTCCGAACTCGGCGTGGCCGCGCACTGGCGCTACAAGGAGAACCGGAAATCCGAGAGCGGCGTGGACGAGAAGATATCCTGGCTGCGCCAGATCCTGGCGTGGAAGGATGAACTGGCCGACAGCGGGCAATTGCAGGCACAGTTCAAGAACCAGTTGCTGCAGGACCGCGTGTATGTGCTGACGCCCCAAGGCAAGGTGATCGACCTGCCGAAAGGCGCAACGCCGGTGGATTTCGCCTATGTGGTGCACACCGACCTCGGCCACCGTACGCGGGGTGCCAAGATCGACGGCAGCATCGTGCCGCTCAACACCAAGCTGCAGACCGGCCAGCGCGTGGAGATCCTCGCCGCCAAGCAGGGCGGGCCGAGCCGCGACTGGCTCAGTCCGAGGCTGGGCTTCCTGCAAAGCGCGCGGTCACGCGCCAAGGTGCGCCACTGGTTCTCCGAGCAGAATCTCGACGACAGCGTCGCGCAAGGGCGCACCCTGCTCGACCGCGAGCTGCACCGCATCGGCGTGACCGACATCAACCAGGAGAAGCTGGCGCAGAAACTGCGTTTCAACAAGCTGGACGAACTGCTCGCCGCATTGGGCCGCGGCGACATCACGCCGCGCCGCGTCGGGCTCGCCATCGCGCAGGACGCGCCGGCGCCGGCACCGCGCAGCACCGCCAGCCAGGCACTACCAACCGCCAGCGGCAATGTGCTGATCGAAGGTGTGGGCAACCTGATGATCCGCACCGCCCGCTGCTGCCATCCGGTCAAGCCGGATGCCATCGTCGGCTATGTCACGCGCGACCGCGGCATCGCGATCCACCGCCGCGATTGCCCGTTCATGCAGCGGGTGCCGGAAGAGCGCGAGGACAGGCTGCTGGATGCACGCTGGGCACCGTGACGCCCTTTCCTGCGGCGGGGTCGGCGCCCGCCCGGAAGAGGTGATCGCGGCGTTCCCTCCATCTCACTTCGCCGCCGATCCGGCCGCGAACGACTGCAACGCAACCGCCACCGTCGGGTAGCGCAGCACCACCTTCAATTCGCGTTTCATGCGTTCGTTGGTCAGGCGGCGCGACTCGTTCATGAACGACAGCAGCGATTCCGGCAGCACCCGCTGCGCCTCGGCGCGGGAAATGCGCGACGGGCGCGGCAGCCCGTGCGCATCCGCCACCGCATCGAAGTAGTCGCCCATCTTCAGTTCGCTGTCGTCGCTGGCGTGATACACGCGGTTCGCCCTTCCCCGGCGCAGTGCCGCAACGACGATGCGCGCGAGGTCATCGGCATGGATGTGGTTGGTATAGCCGTCTTCTGCCGCAACGAATGCGGGTGTGCCGGCGCGAAGGCGCTCCAGCGGCAGGCGTTCCGCCGCGTAAATGCCGGGCACGCGCAGGATGCTGGCCTCGACGCCGTTGCGCCGGGCCCAGCGGCGGATCTGCCGTTCCGCATCGGCGCGGCGCTGCGCACGGGCGTTCTGCGGGTGGATGGCGCGCGTTTCGCCGACCGCGGCACCGCCGCAATCGCCGTACACACCGCTGGTGCTGATGTAGACGAACCGTTCCGGCGGCCTGCCCCCGGACAAGGCCGCCAGCAGATGCCGGGTACGTGTGTCGAAGGTGCCCGCATTGGGCGGCGGCGCCAGATGCAGCACAATGTCCGCCAGACCGGCCAGCCGCGCCAGGCTGGCACGTTCGTCCAGGTCGCCGAGTATCGGCATAATGCCCTGAGTACGCAGTTCTTTCCCCCGCGCTCCGGTTCTGATCAGCGCGCAGGTGCGATACCGCCCGGCAAGCAGCGGGATGACGCGGCGCGCGATGTCGCCGCAGCCTATGATGAGCAATCGTTTCATGTGGGACATAATCAGAGCGTGCCCATTATGCGTTAAAATCGCCGCCTTTATTCAGCGGACAGAACCATGAGTTTCAAGACCACCATACAGCCGAGCAACCACACTTTCCCCATCGAGAAGGACGAGACCATCCTTGAGGCGGCGCTGGATCACGGCTTGACGCTGCCATACAGCTGCCGCAACGGTGCTTGCGGGGTGTGCAAGGGCAAGGTGCTGCAGGGTTCGGTGGATTACGGCAAGGCGCAGTCGTTCGCGCTGACCGAGGATGAAAAGGCGGCCGGGATGGCGCTGTTCTGCTGCGCCAGGCCGCTCTCCGACCTGGTGCTCGAAAGCCATGAAGTGACCAGCGAACAGGAGATCGTGGTGAAGACGCTGCCTTGCCGCGTCGAGAAGATGGTCAGGCTGGCCGACGATGTGATGGTGCTGTATCTCAAGCTGCCGAGCAACGAACGCCTGCAGTTCCTCGCCGGACAGTATATCGACATCCTGCAGAAGGAAGGCAAGCCGCGCAGCTTCTCGCTCGCCAATGCCCCGCACGACGACGACCTGCTGGAACTGCATGTGCGCAACATCGCCGGCGGCGCCTTCACCAATCACGTCTTCAACGGGATGAAGGAACGCGACATCCTGCGCATCAAGGGCCCGCTCGGCGGCTTCTACCTGCGCGAAGATTCGCCCAGGCCGATCGTCTTCGTCGCCAGCGGAACCGGTTTTGCGCCGGTGAAAGCGATCATCGAACATGCGCTGCATATCGGCTTCAAGCGCGAGATGCATTTCTACTGGGGCGTGCGCAAGCAGTCCGACCTCTACATGCTGGACAAGGTGAAGCACTGGGAAGAAAGCGGCGTCAAGTTCACGCCGGTCGTGTCGGACGAACAGTGGCCCGGCCGCACCGGATTCGTGCACCAGGCCGTGCTGGACGATTTCAAGGATCTGTCGGCTTATGCGGTATACGCGTGCGGCGCACCGGTGGTGGTGGAAGCGGCACACCGCGAGTTCACTGCCCAGCGCGGCCTGCCCAGCGATGCGTTCTACTCGGACGCCTTCACCTTCGTGGCCAAGAGCTGACGGACAGCTCAGAATTTCTTCGACAAGCGCATCTCGCCGTTGTCCTGCTCGACGCGGAACTGCTTCAGCACGTTCATGCCGAGCAGCGGCTGGCTCAGGTTGGGCATCACCACCGCCTGCACGTAGCGCAGCGTGAAATGCCCGAACCTGAGTTTCTGTATCGTCGTGGTGCAGACCAGCGCGTCGCCGTTGCCGGTCTTCATCATACCCCGGCCCTGGCAGGTCAGCCCGGCCGAGGTCGCCACCGATAGCGGCAAGGCCACCAGCGTCGCGCCGGTATCGACGACAAAATTCAGGTAACTGTCATTGACGGCGCCGTCGATGAAGTAATGTCCGCCGCGCCCCTGGCCGATGACCAGCGGCTTGCCCTCGGCTGCGGGAGAATCGGCATCGGTCTCCACCGGCGAGGTGGAAGCGGAGGCCCAGGAGGAGACAGCCTGCACCTCTTTCTCGCAGGGTTTCTCCTGGTAAAGCATCTCGCCGGACGCGTTCTTGCACTTGTAGATCGTGCCTGCATTTGCTTGCAGGCTCGCGGCAATCAGGCCCGCCAGGGATAGCAGCCATATCGTGCGTTTCATATCGGTCCTTTTCTGCCCTGTCCGGGGTGGGATGCAACGCGCCGTTTCCGGCTGGCTCAGCGGTAATCCCACTGAATGAGATTGGGCTGAATCACCCTGATGCGCGCCTCTTTGCTGGCCTGCGCCGCCATCTCCTGCGGGCCGGGATCATCGAACACGACCAGCAGGAAAGTATCCTCTTCCAGCAAATGCAGGTATTTGATTCCGTAGCGGCTGTAATACTGGGAGATGATGCCCTCGTTCTCATTGGGGGCCAGCGTGACGAGATATTCGTTTGGTACGCGCGCCTGCGGCTGTGCGGGCGCGTGTTCTGCGGCCGGCTCAGACACCATGGAAGTCTGGGCGCATGCAGGGAACGCCATCGCCTGGCAGGCGATCATGCCGATCAAGAGGAAATGTCGTACACCGCGTTTCATCCGGGTCTCCTGCCCCGCCGTGACCGGGCACGGATCGGGACGCGAACGTCCGCAGGCCGGATAGCCTGCAAGCAAACTTTAGCAGCACTATCGGCGTTCGGCTATAGACCAAAAGATATAGAACTTCGCTTATGCCCGCCGGGCAGCAGGGGATGAACCGGCTCCGGTTCAATCACTTACATGGCTTTCTGGAAATAAGCCAGCGCTTCCTCGTGTTTGCCCAGTTTTTCGGCCAGCTGACCGAGCGCCGCATAGGCCGCCTGGCTCGTCTCCAGGCTGAGACTGGCGTCCAGGTAACTTTGCGCCTTGCCCCACAACTGCTGATGCATGCAGAGCTTGCCCAGGGCGAGCAACAGTCCCGCATCGTCGGTATGCTGCTTCAACCACCGTTCGGCCTGCTCGATCTGGGCGATGTTGTCGTCGTTGTGGCATTCTCCGTACAGGGCGACCAGTTCGCTGTCCCATTGCGCATTGAGGCTGTCGGCAAGCAACTGCTGCGCGCTCTTGCAGTCGCCCAGCTTGCTGAACGCCTCTGCCGCCGCGGCGGCGATCTTGGCGCGATGCCGGAATTCGCCCGGGATCGATTTCCACACGGCGCGCAGCGTGGCGATGTCGAGCGCCTGGCTGCGCAGCTTCTCCAGCCAGGCCTGCTGGCGCATCTGCGTGGCCACCGTCTTGTCGATCGCGTTGCGTTTCTCCAGCTGCGCCATCACCTCCAGCACGGCATCCCAGTTGCGCGCCTGCTGCTGCGCCTTCAGTTCCAGGCTGAGCGCGCCGATGTGCTTGTGCATGCCGGAATCGCTCAGTTCTTTCAGGGAATTGAGCGCCGATTGCGGCTGCTTCTGGTCGAGCAGGAACTCGGTCTTTGCCATCAGCCGCATGGTCGACTCGCCCACAGTCTTGCCTTCGGCACCCGCCAGGTAGGCATCGCGCCGGTCGAACTCGCGCAGCTCATGCGCGGCACGCGCCGCGACGATGGAGTTCAGCCCCGATTTCTCGCCCAGCTCCATCGCCCGCACCGCGGCTTTCTCCGCTGCGGTAAAACGCCCTTCGAAATAGGCCTTCAGCGCCTCGATCATCGCGGCGCGACCCTTGCTGGTGGCGCGTTCCTCGCGGAAGGTGCGCACATATTCGGGCAGGCGCAGCGTCACCACGGCCAGGCGCACCAGCAGATAGCACAACGCGAACCCCGCCAGCAGTGCGAACACGAATAGCGTCAGCGACATCTCGATCTTGTATGGCGGATAGACGAACTGGACATAGCCGGGGTTGCGTGCCGCCAGCATGACTGCGACAGCGGCGGCGAACAGGCCGAGCAGCCAGAGCAGGTGTTTCATCGCGCGCCCCGTTCGTGCGATATGCGGTAGTTGCGCACCGCCTCCAGACTGCCGCTGATATCCGGCATGTCGATGACGATGTTGGATGCAGCCAGCTTCTGCAGCGTTGCGAACGCCTGCGCACTGTCGGCCGCCTTGACGTCGAAATAGCGCTTGAGCCATTCCTGCGAAGTCTTCAGGTCGCGGCGGAAGCTCACCTCATCGCGGGTCAGCAGGGCCATGCGCGCGGAAAGCAGGCGCAGCTTCAGGTTCTCGCGCAGGAAGAAGGTCTGCGTCGGCGACAGCAGGGGCATCTCCTGCCGCTCGGTATTCTCGATGCGCACCAGGTATTTCGCTTCCTGCCACACCTCGCTCCAGAAGCGCTTCCATACCCCTTCCACCGGCTCGGCCACCGCTGCGGATTTCTGCGCCTGGATATGCGCATCCTGCGCCAACGGCAGGCTGTCGATCATGCCGATCACTCCATCCAGCCGCAGATTGATGGCCGGCACATCGATATTGGGCAGGGCACGCAGCTTGTCGATGTCCTGGTCTATGCGCTTCTTCAGGCCGGCGAAAGCCGGCCGCTGCAGCCGGCTCTCCGCCTGCTGCATGGCAATCAATGCCGCTTTCACGTTGGAAGACAACTGCAACTGCTGGCCGGCGATGAGCAACATCTGTTCGACTTCCGCCAATGCCGTCTGGTCGCGGCTGCTCGACATCTCCTGATACAGGGCCTCCAGCGCGGCTCGCTGGTTCTGCGTCTCCGCATACTTGCTTTCCACCAGGCCGAGCTTGCCGCCAAGTTCGCGCACCAGTTCCTGGTTCTGCGCCAGCAGCATCTGGTTGGCCTTGTTCGCCGCTTCCACCTCGGACAGGCGACGCGCCACTTCCTGTTGCGTCTGGTTGAGCTGGGTGTGCGCATCCAGCCATTGCCAGATGAAGATCACCACCAGCACCAGCAGGGTGAGCTGCGTCAGGGTCAGGCGCGAAAACAGATCGGCCAGGCGGTGGCCTCCCGCAGGTTGCTGCGGCGTGCCTGCCGTTTCCGGCAATGCACCCGTCTTGTCGGCAGATGGTGGTGGCTGTACTGATTCGCTCATGGTTTCATTTCCGTCTGTCATGCGCCCATGCTACCAAACCCGACAACAGTCCGTCATCTCCGGCCCCGGTGACGTATATATGCTGCCAGCCTTGTTGCCGCGCCGCTTCGGCGATGCGCTCATGCCCCAGGAACAGCGGCATCGCCATCAGACCGGCTCGGCCCGACGGCCCGAGCAGTTCCCGCAAGTGCGCCAATGCCTCGCTGCTCGACACGGCAACCGCATGCGGCTGCCTTGCCAGCAGTGCAGCCACGTCCAGCTCGGGTTTGCTGCGCCGGTAACACTCGATATATTCCACCGTCGCTCCTCTGGCCCTGAGCGTATCGCCCAGCAGTTCGCGCCCGCCGTTGCCGCGGAAGATCATCACCCTCCGTCCTGCAACCTGCTGCAGCTCGGGCAGTGCCAGCAGTGCCTCGCTGTCGGAACGACCGGATGGCGCCAGGACCTGGGCGACGCCCTGTTCGTGCAGCGCCCTTGCGCTGCCCTGTCCTACGGTTGCGACCTGCAGCGAGCGAGGCAGCCCGCCTGCCGCGCGTATTGCCTCCATACCGTAATGCACGGCATTCGGGCTGACGAAGATCGCGAGGTCGGTCTGCTGCAGGCGGGATAGCTGTTCGTGCAATGCTTGCGGGTCGCCGACCGGCTCGATCTCCAGCAGGGGGAAAGACAACGGCGTGCCGCCCAGCTGTTCGATCCGCCGAGCCAGGTCGACGGCTTGTGCACGCGGTCGCGTGATGACGATATTCAGTCCGCTTAGCGGAAGGTCAGCCATTCAGTGCGGCCAGGATCTCGCCAGCTCCCTGCCTGAGCAGGTCGCGGGCGACCAGGTCACCCAGCGCCTCCGGCTGCGCGATCTCGCCGCTGTACTCGGCGCGCAGCAGCCGTTTGCCGTCGGGCGTGGCGACGAAACCGCGCATGCGCAGCTTGCCGCCCTGCACTTCGGCAAAGCCGCCCAGCGGCACCTGGCAACTGCCGGCCAGCGCACGGCTCATCGCGCGCTCCGCCAGCACGCAGGCGGCCGTGTCGGCGTGATGCAGCGGCGCCAGCACCGCCTTGAGGTCGGTGCGGTCGGCACGCGTTTCGATGCCGAGCGCGCCCTGCCCCACGGCGGGCAGGCTGTCGTCGGAGGAGATGATGTTGCGGATGCGATTCGCCAGTCCCAGGCGCTTCAACCCTGCCGCGGCCAGGATGATGGCAGCGTATTGGCCTTCGTCCAGCTTGCGCAGGCGGGTCTGCACGTTGCCGCGCAACGGCTCGATCTTCAGGTGCGGGAAACGCGCACGCAACTGGCTTTCGCGGCGCAGGCTGGAGGTGCCGACCACGCTGCCCGCAGGCAGGGCGGCAAGGCTGTCGAAGTTGTTGGAAACGAAGGCGTCGCGCGGATCCTCGCGCTCGCCGATGCAGGCCAGCGCAAAACCCTGCGGCAGGTTCATCGGCACATCCTTGAGCGAATGCACCGCGATATCCGCGCTGCCGTTCTCCAGCGCAGTCTCCAGTTCCTTGACGAACAGTCCCTTGCCGCCGATCTTGGACAGGGTCACATCGAGGATCTGGTCGCCCTGCGTGGTCATGCCCAATATGCTAACCGTCGTTTGCGGGTATAATGCCCGCAGCCTGTCTCGTATGTGTTCTGCTTGCCACATGGCCAATGCGCTTTCGCGCGAAGCGATCACCAGCCGGGCTGGGGGAACAAGAGAAGCCTGATTCATCGGGTTTTCCTAATATTTGTGGCTAATTATTTGCGGTAAATGCGCGGCGCATTCTAACAGGTGCGCCGCGCTTTTGCGCCGACGACACATAGAAGAAAATGAACCTGATCTCCGCACCTGCCGATATCTCCAGCAAAGACCTGCCTCTGCGCGATGACGTGCGCCTGTTGGGTCGCATCTTGGGAGACACTTTGCGCGAGCAGGAAGGCGAAGAGACCTTCCAGCTGGTCGAGAACGTGCGCCGCGCCGCGGTGCGTTTCCGCAAGACCCAGGACGAGCGCGACGGCGAAGTGCTGGAGAAGATGCTGGACGCGCTCTCGCCCACCGAGACGCTTGCCGTGGTGCGTGCCTTCAGCTATTTCTCGCAGCTCACCAACATCGCCGAAGACCTGCACCACAATCGCCGCCACCGCGCCCATCTCAAGGCCGGCACCGCCCCCAAGGACGGTTCCCTGCAGCTGGCACTGGACCGGCTGGAAGAAAAGAAGATCGACAAGGATACGCTGCAGGCATTCCTGGACAATGCGCTGGTCTCTCCCGTGCTGACCGCCCATCCTACCGAAGTGCAGCGCAAGAGCATCCTCGACTGCCAGCTGATCATTTCCAGCCTGCTCTCCAGCCGCGACCGCGTCGACATGACCCCGGACGACCTGGCCGAGAACGAGGAAGCCCTGCACCGCTTCGTGCTGATCCTGTGGCAGACGCGCATGCTGCGCACCTCCAAGCTGAACGTGCGCGACGAGATCCGCAACGGACTGGAGTATTACCGCTACACCTTCCTGGCCGAGATCCCCAAGCTGTATGCGAACCTGGAAAAGCAGCTGGAGTCGCGCTTCGACAAGGACATCAAGGTTCCGCCCATTCTGCGCGTGGGCAGCTGGATCGGCGGCGACCGCGACGGCAACCCGTTCGTGACACACGACGTGATGTCGGACGCAGTGCAACAGCATTCCGCACTGGCGTTCGAGTACTACCTGAACGAGACCCACCTGCTCGGCACCCGCCTGAGCCTGACCGACCGCCTGGTCGAGGTCACTCCCGAACTGCGCAAGCTTTCGGATGCCTCGCCGGACAAATCCCCCGCGCGCGCCGATGAACCCTACCGGCGTGCACTGATCCTGATCTATTCCCGCCTGTCGGCCACCGCCCGGCACCTTGGCCACGAGCTGTCGCGCCTGCGCCCGGTTGATCCGCACGCCAAGCCTTATGCGTCCTCGCAGGAATTCATCGCCGATCTGGATGTGCTGATCGAATCGCTGTTCAAGCATGGCGCGGTCTACCTGGCGCGCGGCCGTCTGGCCAACCTGCGTCGCGCCGCCGAGCTGTTCGGTTTCTATCTGGCACCGCTGGACATGCGCCAGCACAGCGCCATCCTCGAACAAACCGTGGCGGAACTGTTCTCGCACAGTTCCGGCAAGGCGAACTACGCCGACCTGGATGAATCTGCAAAGCGCGAGGTTCTGCTGGATGCCTTGCAGGCAGGCAAACTCTTGCTGACCGACATCGAGCGCTATTCCGCCGTTCCGCAAAGCGAGCTGCGCATCATGCAGGCCGCCGCCGATATCCACCGCCGCTACGGCCACGGCGCCCTGCCCAACCACATCATCTCCAAGGCCGATGCGGTGAGCGACGTGCTGGAAGTCGCGCTGATGCTGCAGCAGGTCGGTTTGCTGCAGGATGGCGAGACCCTGCACGTCAACATCATCCCGCTGTTCGAGACCATCGAAGACCTGCGCGGCGGCGCTGCCATCATGGACGCACTGTTCTCCATCCCGTGGTACCGCAAGCTGCTGGCCAGCCGCAACAGCACGCAGGAAGTGATGCTCGGCTACTCCGACAGCAACAAGGACGGCGGCTACCTCACCGCCAACTGGGAACTGTACAAGGCGGAAGTGGAACTGGTGAAAGTGTTCGAGAAGCACGGCATCGAACTGCGCCTGTTCCATGGCCGCGGCGGCACCGTCGGGCGCGGCGGCGGCCCCAGCTACGACGCGATCCTGGCGCAACCGCCCGGCAGCGTGAACGGCCAGATCCGCATCACCGAGCAGGGTGAAGTGATCGCCAGCAAATATTCCAACCCGGAGATCGGCCGCCGCAATCTGGAGACGCTGATCGCCGCGACGCTCGAAGCCACCCTGCTGCACCATCACGGCGCCGACAGCACCATGCCGGAATATCACCGCATCATGGAGGCGCTGAGCCTCGATGCCTTCGCCGCTTATCGCAAGCTGGTGTACGAAACCCCGGGTTTCAACGATTACTTCTTTACCGCCACGCCGATCCGCGAGATCGCCGAACTCAATATCGGCAGCCGCCCCTCGTCGCGCAAGGCCTCCGACCGCATCGAGGATCTGCGCGCCATTCCCTGGGTGTTCAGCTGGGGCTTGAGCCGCGCCATGCTGCCGGGCTGGTTCGGCTTCGGCAGCGCGGTCAGGCAGTTCATCGAACGCGAAGGCGATGCCGGCCTGCAGCAATTGCAGGCAATGTACAAAAACTGGGCGTTCTTCCGCGGCATGCTGTCGAACATGGACATGGTGCTGTCGAAGAGCGACATGGGTATCGCCTCACGTTACGCGGAACTGGTTGAAGACGTCGAATTGCGCGAGCGCATCTTCGGCGCCATCAACCGCGAGTGGGAGACCACCATCGAGATGCTGTTTGCCATCACCGGCGCCAGCACCCTGCTGCAGGACAACCCCGCATTTGCGCGCAGCCTGCTGACCCGCACGCCTTACATCGACCCGCTCAACCACCTGCAGGTGGCTTTGCTGCAGCGCCATCGTGCCGGCGACAACGATGAAAAGGTCAAGCGCGCCATCCACCTCAGCATCAACGGCATCGCCACCGGATTGCGCAACAGCGGCTGATCGTCAATCTACCGTGGCAAAAAAGAAAGGGAGACTGGTGTCTCCCTTTCTTTTTCACGGTAGCGAAACAGCAGCCGAACCTTTGTTTTTGCCCGGCCCGGACTGCCTTTCCCGCTGCTTACCAGGCCGCTTCCAGCATCAGCAGATACATGTTCTTCAGCGGATTGGCCACGTTCGTCGCACTGCCGCTGTACTTGACGTAGTTCGCATGCAGCGCCACGTTCTGGAACAGATCGTACACCGCCGACACGTTGACCGCATTGTCGCCTTCGAAGCCGCGCACACCGCCATTGTCAGCCTTGCGGTATGCGATACCCAATGACAGCGCATGCGGGATCACGCCGAACTCCGCACCCAGCGTTGTCGCCTTGCGGTCGAATGCACCGGTATTGTGTACGCAGTTCGCAGCGAGAACGGCTGCACTGCAAACTGGCGCTTTGGCGTTCTGGAAGTAGATGCCCGTTTCCATTCCGGCGATCTCGCCCTGCGCTTGCAGGTCGATGAAGGTCTGCCTTGCTTCGACTTGCGCCTGGGCCAGGTTGCCATATGAAGTACCGCTTTCCTTGCCCACGCCGGCCACGAAATCAAAACCGCCGAAGCTGGGAGTCATGGCTGCGCGGATATAGCGCTGCCCGTAGTTGGTGGAAGCTACCGCACCGCCGTTCGCACCGGGCGCGAACGAAGAGGACCACAGGGTGTAATTGACGAAGAACAGGTCGTTCTGCACCACGAATGCGTGGCCGGATGCCGCGCCGGCACCGTAGCCTGTAGCCGAACCGAACATCGCGCCGCCGCGGTCCGCGTTATATTGCACAGCCGAGGTTTCCCGGCGGTTCTCCGACCAGCGGTTTGCGCGCGCCAGGCCGCCGCTGGACAGTTCGAAGCCGTAGGTCACGCCCAGAGTGTCGGTCGTAAACGGGATCGCCAGGAACTTCATTGCACCTTCGTCTACCACGATGGGGATGCGCAGGCCGGCAACCAGGTTGCCTGCACTGCCGACGTTCGCCACGTTGTTTTCCATCAGGAAGCCGATCTTGATATGGTCTCCTTCAGCCATGCGGCCGCCGAAGAACAGGCTGAACTCGTCGCCCATCTGCCACATGCCGTTAGAATTGGTGGTCGGCGCTGTCTTGCCGGCACCCGCGACGCCTGTCGTGTTGTCCTTCTGGTAACGGTACTTCAGCAGCACGGCCGCGTTCAGCGTATCGGGGAGCGACAGGTTGTCGCCCTCGACCTTGCCTTGTGCGCCCATCATGGTATAGCCGGACGCCTTGAATGCGCGTCCGAAGCTGTTCAGCACCGGGAAGTGCATCGCGTGGCAGGCGTTGCAAGCCATGCCGGTTTGCCGGGCAAATGCCGGCAGTGCCGATGCTTCAGGTGCGAAAATGGATGCTGCCATCACGCCTGTCAGCGACAGTACGATTTTCTTCATTGCGGTTCTCCCCTATCGGATAATTGAGTTGAATGTTTCCAAACCGACACCCTTGTGCTGCTTGGTTTTGATTTCCTGGGTGTACAAATTTAGGGGGCGCATGCTAGCAATCGCACTTTCTCAAAGTCAAGAAAGCGTTAAGCAACAGTTAAATATAAGTTAATTATAAATTGCCAATTTAGCCAGACTGGCAAACAAATCTTGTTGGATGTTGGATATCAATAATTTGTTTTTATTGATTGTTTTATTTTTTCCTGCAAAAAAACAGGGAGGCCGCGGCCTCCCTGAGTGTTGCATTTGCGCAACAGCGAACTCTCTTCCAAATTTACCCGAGTCCAGCTGCCTTGCAGTTACGCATGCTGCATATTGCTCGGACTTCCGCCATCAGAACAGGATCTCCGCCAGCAGCGATGTCGTCGCCTTGCCAAGACCGGTCGCAGCCGCATTCATGGCAGGATTGTAGTGATCGCCGTAGTTGTTGGTGCGGGTCAGGTGCAGTTCGACGTTCTGGGCATATTCATAGATCACGCCGATCATCACCGCATTGTCGGCCAATCCGTCCTGGCCGTTGGTAGCGCGGCGCAACGCAGCGCGTGCGATCAGGTCGAAGCCGACATTCATGTCCATCGCCATGTTCAGGGATTTAGCCTTGAACGCGTTGGCGGCAATCGGCAAGGTACCTTGTCCGAACATGGAACCCACTGGCGCCACACCGTACGACGCATACAGACCGGTGGACATGCCCGCGATCTCGCCCTGTGCCTGCACGTCGAACACGGTGGCGTCATACTTGCCTGCCAGCATGGCCGCCTGTGCCACGTTGAACTGGATCGCGTTGGTATTGCCGTACCAGCGCTGCACGCCCGCTCCCATATCGAAGCCGGCCACGTCGAACAGACCGGCCAGACGGCCGTAGTGCAGCGGCATGTTGCTTGCACCCGCGCCCATCGATTGCGGTGCAACGTCGTAGGCGGAGAAGTTGAAGAAGCCCGTCTCATGCGAGCCGACCAAGGACACCCCGGTCGTGGCATTGTTGGTACCCATCCACTGCGCGGCGGAGTAGGCATTGATATGCGTCTGGCCGATGGCGATCTTGTGTACGTTGACCGCGCCGGTGTTCAGGACCTCGAAGCCGTGTGCCACGCCCTGGCCGTTATTGGTATCCAGCACCAGGCCGACCTTGGCACCTGCCACTTCCGGCATCCACAACAGCTTGGCTGCGCCGGTTGCCGCAGCCGCGCCAACCGTGCTCAGCTCGGACAAGAAGCCCATGTTGTCGGTGATGCGGCCGCCGTAGAACAGCGACAGTTCGCCGCCCGAGGAAGGCAACGACCACTTGCCCTGGGTATTCTGGACTTTTTCATAACCCGCAGTGGTCAACACGCCCATGTTGAGCGTATCGGGGATCGAGACGTTCTCGCCTTCGATCTTGCCCTGCGCGCCCATCAATGTGTAGCCGGAAGACTTGAACGAGCGTCCGAATGCATTCAGCAACGGCGCATGGTTGAAGTGACACCCGCTACAGGCCATGCCGGTTTGACGGGCAAACACGGGCAAGGCCGATGCTTCCGGTGCAAATGCGCCTGCTGCCAACACCCCCGCCAGTGACAGTACGACTTTCTTCATTACGTTTTCTCCTCTTTCGAATAATTGGTTGAACGACACGCTAATTCCCTCGAACCAAAAGGGTATAACCCTTCGATTAACAGGGAGTCGCATGCTATCAACGCGAAAGTTAAGAAAACGTCAAAAGGACGTTAAGCAAAAGTCAATTTGGTGTTTTGGATACACCAATTTATTAATTTATGGTTATTTATTTGTCATATAAGCGTTAACTTATAAGATTGGTATGGTAAAAATATCTGCGGCCAGCCGATATCTCCGCGCAGCAGATTCGGCATTCTAACGCAGAAAGAGCGATTTACTGAGCAATGGATTACCTGCCGTGCAGGATCATCGTCGGGTACGCCCCCAGCCGAAAGACAAGCAGCAAAAAAAATAGGGAGACCGAAGTCTCCCTATGTATTGCTACCACTCATCGCTTTGATGCATCGATCAGCCTCATGTTGCAACCCGCTTCAGGCTCCCCACCTGGCAACAGCTTGCAGGCCTGTTTCGATTCACCTGCACGACGGCAGTTTTATATTTTGTCGTTCTTGTTCGAACACCTTGCAGCAACGATGTACGACTGTTTCCTTGCGCCATCCGCTACGTACTTGCATACGCAGCGGACGAACGGCAATTTAGAACAGGGTGTACAGGTTGATGGCAGTGGTTTGGCTGCCGGTTGCACCGGTAGCGGCTGCAGTCCAGACATCGCCACTCTGCTTCACGTACGACAGACGAGCCAGCATGTTCTGTGCGATCTTGTAGGTCGCGGTCAGATAGATCGCGTTGTCGGATGCATTACCACCAGCCGCAGTTGCAACGCCGGAATTGGCGCGACGGATCGCAGCACCAACCGTGGCGACTTCAGGAATCACACCGATCTCTGCATCGACGTTGAAGGAACTCTTAGTCAGAGTACCTGCGTTGAATGCATTTCCACCAGCGACTGCGGTATCAACCGGAGCTGTTGCGTAGCTGAAGTAGAAACCGGTGGGCATGCCGCCCAGATCGCCTTGCATCTGACCATCAATTGCTGTCGCTTTGGAGCTCTGCATAATAGAAGTACCTGCCGTCACAACGCCAGTGATTGGGTCAGCAGCAGCACCAGTATTATTCAAAGAAGAACCGCTCCAGCTCTGCACACCGATCGCCGAATCCCAGCCAGCCACGTCAAACACAGCAGCCAAGCGAGCATAGGTGGAACCCAGAGATGCACCCTGACCAGTTGCAATGCCGGTCATGTTGAATTTGGTCAGGTTGATGAAACCATGATCGCTGTTGGCCACCAAGGCAATACCGTCAGCAGCCGTTGCGGTGCCGATATATTGCTGCGCAGACACGGCGTTGATGAACTCGTTGCCGCCAGGTGCGGCGCCCAGCGGGTTACCCACGGTGTTGGTGATGGAGTGGATGGCGTTGGCGCCGGTATTCAGGTACTCGAAGCCATAGGATGCGCCCTGACCGTTGGTTGCGAACGGAACCAGACCGGCGCGGATCCCGTCAGCCACTTCCGGCAAGATTGCTGTCTTGGCGGAATCGATTGCAGCGCCCGGTGCCAAGGTGATCTCGGACAGGAAGCCGGCAAAATCGCTGATGCGGCCACCAACGAACAGGGAAGCCTCGCCAGCCACGCCGGGCAGGTAGAACGCGCCATTACCAGCATTATGGCCAGTAGTAGGAGCGGCAACAGGAGTGGAATTGTCCTTCACATAGCCCAGGCTGGTCAGCATGGCCATGTTCAGTTCAGCCGGGATGGACAGGCGGTCGCCTTCGACCTTGGCCTGTGCGCCCATCATGGTGAAGCCGGCGGACTTGAATGCACGACCGAAGCTGTTCAACAGCGGGAAGTGCTGGAAGTGACATGCGGAACAGGCCATGCCGGTTTGACGTGCGAAAACGGGAAGGGCAGATGCTTCTGGTGCAAATGCGGCGGCAGCCATGACGCCTGCCAGTGTCAGTACGACTTTCTTCATTGCGTTTCTCCTCCAGAGATTAAAATGCAGGGATCGAAAACTCCCCGAGCCGGATGCTCACCATGCGCGATTAATGCGAATTACTCGCACAGGTTGCCGTGAATACTAGCAATGGCTTTGTAAAGTCCTTGTAAATCAATAGTTAAATAAGCGTTAATTTGTGTTTATTGCAACAGAATTGTTTTGTCAAGCATTCGGGCCTGGATTGACAGGCGATCCACCCGCCTTTTATCCGCCCGATTGAAGTTCAAGTCTGTTCGCCCTGACCCTTCAGCTATGCCAGGGACAATGATCCGGCACTGACCTGCCGTTACCCACTACACACATCCGTCGTCATTCCGGCGAAGGCCGGAATCCAGTGTGCTTTTGCTGGATACCGACCTTCGCCGGTATGACGCGCCTTTTTAAAATGCGTGCCCGATCAACTTTGAAGGATTATCCGCTCAGGTCGGTGAAAACGCGATTTCGGCCGACGTGCCCTGCCCTTCCTTGCTGTCCAGGGAGATGCGCCAGCCGTAGCGATCGCAGATGCGCTTGACCAGCGACAGGCCGACCCCCGCCCCGGCGCTGGTCGCCCCCTTGTAATAGCGCTCGAGCGCGCGTTCCAGCTCCTCGGGGCGCATGCCGGCGCCGGTGTCGATCACCGTCAGCTTGCCGGATTCGAGCCGCAGCAGCACGGAACCTGTCTCGGTATGGAACAGGGCATTGCGGATCAGGTTGCCGATGACGATTTCGAGCAGCGGGCGTTCGACGATCAGGCTGGGCTGGTCGATCAACTCCACCTCCATGCGGATCGGCCGACCGCCGATCAGGTGCCGGTGTTTCTCGACGCAGGACAGCGCGACATCGGCAACATTGCAGGGTTGTTCATCCCCGCCGTTTTGGTGTTCGCGCGCCATCAGCAGCAGCGCCGAGGTGAGGTCGATCATGTCCTGCGCGGCGCGGCGAATGCGCGAAACGCGTTCTTTCTGCTTGGCCGTCAACGTTCCGTCCTGTTCCAGCAACTCGACCGTGCCCAGCATGATGGCGAGCGGCGTGCGCAACTCGTGGCTGACGTCGGCGGTGAAGTAATTCTCGCGCTCGATGAATTCGCGCAAGCGGCGCAGGTAGCGGTCGAAAGCTCGTGCCAGTTCGCCCACTTCGTCGTTGCTGGTCAGCTTGATCAGCGACAGCTCCAGGTCGCGCGGGCCGGCCTGCCCGACCTGCTTGGCCAGGCGGGTGACCGAGGCGGTGACCCGGCTGGCCAGCCAGAAGCCGCCCGCCGAGGAACTGACGATCATGAACACGGCGAAGATCGCCACGTAGCGGAAGAACTCGGCTTCGTGCAGGTGCTGGTTCTCGGTGTCGAACATCATGAAATAGCGCACGTTGTTCTTGTCGGCGACCAGCACGCGGTAGTCGATCTCGCCGATGCTCAGGTTGTAGCTGCCCGGCTCCAGATTCTCGATCTCGGGCGGGATGTTCTGGCTGTGCGAGGTCCGGGAAACATAGTAGCCCTTGATGGAGACGGTGTTCGGCTCGATGAACACCGGACGCTCGGCGGTCTCGTTGACCTCCTTGCGCATCGCCTCGTCCATGAGGCGATGCCCGATCTCCTCCACCGCCAGGAACACCCAGCCCGACAGCAGGATACTGATGCCCGCGCCGAAGACCGCGTAAAAATACGCGACGCGGAAGCGCAGGCTATTGGTCTGCAGCATCCGGGCTGACCAGCTGGTAACCGAAACCGCGCATCGTCCGCAGCAGCTTGCGCTCGAACGGCTTGTCGATGAGTTCCCTCAGCAGGTGCACGTGGGCACGCAGCGAGTCGCTGTCGGGACGGCCCTCGCCCCACACGACATGCTCGATGTCCTCGCGGTTGACCACCTGGGGGGAGCGCGCCATCAGGATCTCCAGGATCTTGTACGGGATCGGGGGCAGTTCGATGGCCTTGCTGCCGCGCTTCACCGAACAGGTGAAGGGGTCGAGGGTCAGGTCGTCCACCGTCATCTTCTTCTGCTTCTGCGTGTGGTCGCCGCCGCGCCGGAACAGGACGCGCAAGCGCAGTTCCACTTCGCGCAATTCGGCAGGCTTGACCAGGTAGTCGTCCGCGCCCGCCTCCAGCCCGGCGATCTTGTCGTCCAGCGAATCGCGCGCGGTAATCATCAGGATCGGCGTGTCCTTGCCGCCTTCCTCGCGCAGTTTGCGGCACAGCGTGATGCCGTCCATGCCGGGCAGCATCAGGTCGAGCACGATCGCATCGTACTGGTTGACCAGCGCCAGGTGCATGCCGGAGATGCCATCCCCGGCCGCATCGACCACATGCCCTTTCGACTCCAGGAAGTCGAACATGTTGGAAGCAAGGTCACGATTGTCTTCAATGATTAATACGCGCATAAGTTTATTTCCCATATTCTTTAACGACACCCGACTGCCGCCGACTGATCGGCAGTCGCTCCTCCAGCCCCTTTATCTTCATCAACCAGCCGCTTTCGCCTTCTTCGCCGCCTTTCTCGAATCCCGCAATCGCGTTCTTCGCCACCAGGCAGTTGCGGTGGATGCGCACGAAGCGCGCACTGTATTCTTTTTCCAGTGCGGTGAGCGATTCTTCGATGAGATATTCCCGCTCGGCAGTTCGCACTGTAACGTATTTCAATTCGGCACGCAGGTACAGGACCTGGTCGATGGGGATGAGCAATACCCTGCCGCGCTCATGGGCGGACAGGTTGCTGCGCGGTTCCGGCGTGAGTTCCTGCAGCACCTCGGTGCGGATCGGCACCGCATCGCGCGCCCTGGAGATCGCCTCGAACAGGCGTCCCAGGCGGATCGGCTTGAGCAGGTAATCGATGGCGCGCTGCTCGAAAGCCTGGATGGCATAGCTGTCGTAGGCGGTGGTGAAGATGATGACCGGGGGATGGTCGAGCTTGTTCAGGTGGCGCGCCAGCTCGATGCCGTCCATCTGCGGCATGCGGATATCCACCAGCACGACTTCGGCGGGCGTCTCGGCCAGCATCTCCAGCGCGTCGCGCCCGTTGCCCGCTTCGCCCACCAGCTGCAGCGGAAATTGCGACTCGCAGTCGGCCAGCAGTTCCTTGAGGCGGCTGCGCGCCGGCGCCTCGTCATCCACGATGAAGACGGTGAGCGGCAGGGTGACGGTGTCGTTCATGTTGCCTACCCTTTCACGTAGGGAAAAAGAATGTGGACCTGGTAGCGGTTCTCGTCGCGCTCCACCCGGTATTGCGCTTCGACATCGAACAGCAGGGCCAGCCGCTCGCGGATGTTGGACAGCGCCATCTTGTTGCCCGCAATGCGGGGCGGCAACTGTCCTTGCACCGGATTGACCACTTCCAGATGCAGGTGCCCGTCGTCCCGGTACAGCCTGACCTCGATGGTGCCGCCTTCGGTGAGCGGTTCGATGCCGTGATAGACGGCGTTCTCCAGCAGCGGCTGCAGGATCAGTGGCGGAATGAGTGCATCCGGCGGCATGTCCTGCGTGTCCCAGCGTACCTTCAGGCGCTCGCCGAGACGCAATTCTTCAATCGCCAGGTACTGCCGCGCAAGCGCCACTTCCTTGCCCAGCGGCACCAGTTCGTGCTGCTCGGACATCGCCACCCGGAACAGGTCGGCCATGTCTTCCAGCGCCGTCTCGGCCCGCCTGGGATCGGCCCGCACGATGCTCAGCACGGCATTGATGGTGTTGAACAGGAAGTGCGGGCGGATGCGCGCCTGCAAGGCCTGCAGCCGTGCTTCCTGGCGCGCCGGCGAAAGCGCCAGTGCACGCAGGTGGAAATAGGACAGCAATATCGCGGAGAACGCGATGCCGAGCAGCGCGTGGCGCAGGTAACGGAAACCGGCACTGTCGTCGGCATCGGCAAACAGGTCGCCGCCCAGCATGTCTATCGATGCCGTGGCAACGGCGATCAGCGCCAGCACGGCCAATGCGGCGTGCCAGTACTGGAGCTTCGCCAGCACGGGATTGAAGCCGTACAGCAACAGCAGGCCCGTCAGCAAGGCCGGCTGCAGCAGCGCGGAACCTTGCAACAGGCTGCCCTGCAACGCGGCGAACGAGGTGGCTTGCGCAGCGGCGCCAAGCAGCGCGATGCCGTTGACCAGCAGGATGATGCGCAGCATCGTGCCCAGGTTGCGGAAGTCGGGCAACAGCTTGGGCGCAATGTTTTGATTTATACTGCGTGTCTCCGGCATTTTGACCTTTCAAGTGCCGCACATTCTGGACAAGACATGGCAACGATGCAAGACAATCAGACCTGGTCGGGGCGCTTCAACGAGCCCGTGGCAGAGTTGGTGAAACGTTATACGGCCTCGGTGGATTTCGACAAGCGCCTGGCCTTGTTCGATATCCGGGGCTCCCTGGCGCATGCGCAGATGCTCGCGGCCTGCGGCATCATCAGCGTGCAGGACCTGAACGACATCCAGCGCGGACTGGCGCAGATCGAGAACGAGATCATCGAAGGCGATTTCGTCTGGCAGCTGGACCTGGAAGACGTGCACCTCAACATCGAGAAACGCCTGACCACCCTGGTCGGCGATGCCGGCAAGCGCCTGCATACCGGACGCTCGCGCAACGACCAGGTGGCGACGGACATCCGCTTGTACCTGCGCAGCGCCATCGACGACATCGTCGCGCTGCTCAAGGGCCTGCAGGCTGCCCTGCTGGACCTGGCGCAACACCATACGCACACCATCATGCCCGGCTTCACCCATCTGCAGGTCGCGCAGCCGGTTAGCTTCGCCCATCACCTGATGGCCTATTTCGAGATGTGCCAGCGCGACGTGGAACGCTTCACCGATGCGCGCCGCCGCGTCAACCGCCTGCCGCTCGGCGCCGCCGCGCTGGCGGGAACCAGCTATCCGATCAAGCGCGAGATGGTGGCCGAACTGCTGGGCTTCGAAGCGGTATGCCATAACTCGCTGGATGCCGTGTCGGACCGCGATTTCGCCATCGAATTCACCGCCGCATCTGCGCTGACCATGACGCATCTGTCGCGCCTGTCGGAAGAACTGATCCTGTGGATGAGTCCGCGCTTCGGTTTCATCGACATCGCGGACCGCTTCTGCACCGGCTCTTCCATCATGCCGCAAAAGAAGAATCCCGACGTGCCCGAACTGGTGCGCGGCAAGACCGGGCGCGTGAACGGCCACCTGGTCGCGCTGCTCACGCTGATGAAGGGCCAGCCACTGGCCTACAACAAGGACAACCAGGAAGACAAGGAACCGCTGTTCGACACCGTGGACACGCTGACCCAGACCTTGCGCATCTACGCCGACATGATCGGCGGCATCAAGGTCAAACCGGAAGCGATGCGCCGCGCGGCACTGCAGGGCTACGCCACGGCGACCGACCTGGCCGACTATCTGGTGAAGAAGGGATTGCCGTTCCGCGATGCGCACGAGGCAGTGGCGCTGGCGGTGCGTTTCGCCGAACAGCGCAATGCCGATCTGTCCGACCTCAAGCTGGAAGAACTGCAACAGTTCTCGGCGCTGATCGGGGACGATATCTACGGCGTGCTGACGCTGGAAGGCTCGCTCGCGGCGCGCAACCATACCGGCGGGACCGCACCGCAACAGGTGGAAGCGGCCATCGCGCGGGCGCGCAGGCTGCTCTGAGCATACGACTCGTCCGCCAGGCCACGGCAGCGGCCTGGGTGCGGCATCCTCCCAAACCTGGACACGGGCAAAAAAACGGGCCACCTTGCGATGGCCCAGAATAGGAGGAGAGTATGAAAGGTTGAGTCAATTGCGACTCAAAGCTCTAACAACTCAGATGGCATTCTAGGAGTCGGTATGCGTGTTGCCTATATGCCAAACGGCCTATATAACGGCCTATACCCATTCTCCTTGTCGGCAATAGGCTTATCAATAAAAACCGATTGATTCTCAAAGAGATTTCAACAGTTTTCCGCCGCTCACCCGCTCTATCCCGGCCATGTCCGTGGCCGAAAAAACCTCGATAAAGCCGCGCTGTTCCAGCAAGGTGCGCACCGCACCAGCCTGATCGTAGCCATGTTCCAGCAACAGCCAGGACGCATCCTCAAGAAACCGGCCGGCCTGGCCGACGATTCTGCGGATATCGTCCAGCCCGTCAGCCCCCGCGGCCAGGGCGGATGCAGGCTCGAAACGCAGATCGCCTTGCGCCAGGTGCTCATCGCCTGCCGCCACATAGGGCGGATTCGACACGATCAGGCCATAGCGCTTGCCTGCCAGTGCCGCAAACCAGTCGCTGTGCACCAGATCGACATTGCGTATCCCCAGCCGCAGCGCATTCTCGCGCGCCACCGCCAGCGCGGCGGCCGAGGCATCCACTGCGGTGACTTCCGCTTCGGGCCTCGCATGGGCAAGGGCGAGGGCAATCGCACCGCTGCCGGTGCCGAGATCGAGCACCCGGAAACGGCCATGCACCGGTATGCGCTGCAGCGCCAGTTCCACCAGCAATTCAGTGTCCGGGCGCGGGATGAGGGTGTCGGGGGTGACCTTGAGATTCAGCCCGAAGAATTCGCGCGTGCCCAGGATGTGCGCGATGGGTTCGCCGCGCAAGCGCCGCTGCAGCATGCCGTCATAGGTCGCCTGCTGCGCCGCGGTCAGCACCTGTTCCGGATGCGCCAGCAGATAGGAGCGGGGAACCGCCAGGGCTTGTTGCAGCAGGGATTGCACCTCGATGCGCGCCGTCGCCGCGCCCAGGTCGAGCGTTGTATTCAGGTGTGGAACATCGGACTGCAGTGTGTCCAGGATGCTGCGCAAGGCATCAGCTCTCTTCCGCCAGGGCTGCCAGCTGTTCTGCCTGATGCTCGGCCATCAGCGCATTGGTGAGCTCGCTGATGTCGCCATCCATGATCTGGTCCATCTTGTACAGCGTGAGGTTGATGCGATGGTCGGTGACGCGGCCCTGCGGGAAGTTGTAAGTGCGGATGCGCTCGGAACGGTCGCCGCTTCCCACCAGCGATTTGCGCTCGGCGGCGATCTTGCTGTGCGCTTCCTGTTCCTGCTTGTCCTTGATACGCGCGGCCAGCACGCGCATGGCCTGTGCCTTGTTCTGGTGCTGCGAGCGTCCATCCTGGCATTCGACCACGGTGCCGGTAGGCAAGTGGGTGATGCGCACGGCGGAATCGGTCTTGTTGATGTGCTGCCCGCCGGCGCCGCTGGCGCGGAACGTATCGATGCGCAGGTCGGCGGGATTGAGCTCCACTTCGCCCACTTCGTCCGCCTCCGGCAGGATGGCGACGGTGCAGGCGGAGGTGTGGATGCGGCCTTGCGTTTCGGTGGCGGGAACCCGCTGCACGCGATGCGCGCCGGACTCGAATTTCAGCACGGAATAGGCGCCCTGGCCGATGATCCTGGCGATGACTTCCTTGTAGCCGCCCATCTCGCCGGGGCTCTCGGAGATGATCTCGACCTGCCAGCGGCGGCGCTCGGCAAAGCGCACATACATGCGGAAGATATCGCCGGCGAAGATTGCCGCCTCGTCGCCGCCCGTGCCGGCGCGCACTTCGAGGAACACGTTGCGCTCGTCGTTCGGATCCTTGGGCAAAAGCTGTTTCTGCAGCTCGACCTCGAATTGCTCCAGGCGCTCGCGCCCCGCCTTGATCTCCGCGTCGGCAAATTCCCGCATTTCGGGATCGCCGGCCATTTCCTGCGCCGTGGCGATGTCCGCCTCGCAGGCCTGCCAAGCGTGGTACAGCTCGACCACCGGTTCGATCTCGGCGCGTTCGCGGTTCAGCTTGCGGAAGGCATCCATGTCGCGCGTGGCATCTTCGCTGCTGAGCAAGCGGTTGACCTCGTCCAACCGCTCACTGAGTTGGGCGAGTTTGGATGCGATGCTCGGTTTCATTCGGGGGAATGCAGGTGGTAGATACGGTGTACCGCGTCCAGGATCGCTTCGCGTTCGTTCGCCGACGCATGGTTCAACGCCTGGGTCGGTGCGTGCAGGAATTTATTGGTAAGCGATGCGCTCAGCAGCTCCAACACTTTCTCCGGGTTTTCGCCTTTGGCCAGCATGCGCATGGCCTTTTCCATTTCGCTGCGCCGCTGCCGTTCCGCATGATCGCGCAGCGCGCGGATCGTCGGAACCACTTCGCGGGATTCCATCCAGTGGATGAATTCGTTGACGCCGGAGTCGATGATGACCTCGGCCTCTTTCACCGCCCCCTGGCGCGCATCCAGGCCGTCGCGCACCACGTCGGACAGGTCGTCCACGCTGTAGAGGAACACGTCGCTCAGTTCCGCGACTTCCTTTTCCACGTCGCGCGGCACGGCCAGATCGACGATGAACAGGGGACGATGCTTGCGCGCCTTGAGCGCCCGCTCGACCATGCCCTTGCCCAGGATCGGCAGGGGACTGGCGGTACAAGTGACGACGATGTCGTGCTGCGCCAGTTGTTCGGGGAGTTCGTTCAGCGTGATGGCGTGACCGTTGATGCGCCGCGCCAGGACTTGCGCGCGCTCCAGGGTGCGGTTGGCGACGGTGATGTGTTTGGGGTTGCGGGCGGCAAAGTGCACCGCATTCAGTTCGATCATCTCGCCCGCGCCGATGAACAGGACGCGCTGATCGCTGATGCTGGGATAGATGCGCTCGGCGAGCTTGACTGCCGCCGCTGCCATGGAAACGAGGTTGGCGCCGATCTCGGTCTGCGTACGCACATCCTTGGCCACCGAGAAGGTGCGCTGGAACAGCTTGTGCAGCAGGAAACCCAGCGTGCCGGCCTGCTCCGCCTGCCGCACCGCCTGCTTCATCTGGCCCAGGATCTGCGGCTCGCCCAGCACCATGGAATCCAGCCCGCTGGCAACGCGGAAAGCATGTTTGACCGCCTGTTCCTGCGGCAGGCGATAGATATAGGGTTCTATCTCGGCGACCGGCAGATGATGATAGTCGGCCAGCCAGCCGACCGCCTGGGCGGGGGCTGTGGTGCTGCAGTAGATCTCGGTGCGGTTGCAGGTGGACAGGATGGTCGCTTCCTTCGCCGCACCATTGCCTACCAGGTCGCGCAGCGCGTCATCCAGCGTCTCGGCATTGAACGCGATCTGCTCGCGCACGGCGAGCGGCGCGGTCTGATGGTTGATGCCAAAAGTTAATAACTGCATGGGAATGAACGACTATCCGGTTTCGCAAGGAGGCGGATTATAGAGTCTGGACGACCCGAACACCAGCCGACCCGCTTGCTACGCCTGACGGGACTATTTCTTCGCCTGCAACTGGGCCAGGGCCTGTTCCGCATCGGGCCGCAGGCGGCTGTCGGGGTGACTCTTCACGAAATCGGCGAATCCGGCCTGGGCCCCCGGTATGTCGCCCGCATCGTACAAGGCGAGCGCCTTCTTGAACGCGGCCAATTCCTCTTCTTCTACGGGCTGGGTATTGGCCTCGCCTTTCCAGTAGACGTCGTCCGCATCCGCCAGCGAACCGCGCACGCCCCCGACTGCCGTTGTCGTGGTGATCTTCTTCCTCGGGGTCAGCAGTTCGATCTTCCGGCGCAAGCGTTCCCACAGCGAACCGCCGTCCTGTTTGTCGTCGGCGCTGTAGGCCGGTGCAGCAAGCACGGTCCCCAGCAATGCGATCGCGATCATCCTTTTCATGTGAATCTCCTCACTTTAAGTACGGCCATTGACGCAACGATACATCCGTCTCAGATCGCATTCAATAGCTCCAATTCCAGCGCTCGGTGCTCTTCCTTGACGCCCGGATCGAGCGACTGCGCCTTGACGAAGGCTGCCTTGGCTTTCTTGACGTCGTTGCCGGCCTTGTAGGCCCGTGCCAGGTTGACCCAGACCTTGGCGTCTTTGGGCGACAGTTGCGTCGCTGCCAGATAGGCCTTTTGCGCCTCCTGGTGCTTGTCCTGGATCATGAAGATATTGCCGCGATTGTTCATCGCCGCCGCGTTCTTCGGGTCCAGCGCAAGCACCTTGTCGAAATACTTCATCGCCTCGTCGCGATCCCCGGCCTTGGCCAGGATGATGCCCATCTGCAGGTGCGCATCGACGTCCGACGGATTCTTCTTGATCGCGGCAAGATAGCGTCGCGTCTTGGTCTGCGAACTGATCTTCAGCACCGACATGTGGTCGCCGGGGAACTTCTTCTCGATCTCGGCGCGCAAGATGTCGCCCTGCTTCAGGTTCGAGTCGGGCAGGCTGGCCGGCTTGTAGGTCTCCCATGAGGTATGCACATCGAGCACGGTCATGTCCTTGTCCTTCCATTTGTAGTAGGTCGCCGCCCCCTTCTCCCATGCCTTGACGAAAGCGCTGCCCAACAGCGTGGTCTCCACCGGTATCCACAGATGATCCTGGTAGATCACGTACATGTTGTCCATGGTATAGCCGTCCTGGTCGGCCGCGATACCGCTGTCGAACATCATGAACATGTGTCCCGGCACCTCCAGCACGCGGGTGTTGATTCCCATGCTTTCCAGCGCCGCAGAGTAGAGGGCGACCAGGTCGTCACAGTCGCCCGACTTGCGCTCCAGCGTTTCGCGCGGGAACTGCACGTAATCGACCGTATCCACCTTGCCCGAACTGACCTGGTAGGGATTGCTCGGGTCCGGGATATAAGTCATGCCGTACACGCCCAGCATATCGAAGACCGCGGCGGAGAGTTGCGCCTGGTCCTTGGTTTCCTTGAACTGGGTCACCACCGAACGCACGATGTTCATCACCGGCGGGTCCTTGGGCGTGACGAAAGCGGCATAGCGGTCGCGATCGTCCCAGGTCAAGCGGTGCTTGTCGTAGATGTTCACCGTCGGATTCTTGCTGAAGGCGACGCGTTTACCGTTCTCGAAATAGCTGGCCTCGATCATCGCCTGCACCGATGTATCTTCGGTGAGCGTCAGGATGCTGTTGTTAAACACGGCCTTGAGCGGCACTTCCTGGCTTTGTCCCGGCAACAGCTTGTCCAGTTTGGTCTCTGTCGGGAAATCCATGAAATCGCGCAACTGGAACGTGACCTTGAGCCGTTCCATGCTCTTGTTGGTATTGTTGATCAGCTTGATGCGCCCGATCCCGTCACGCTCATAGATCTTGTACGAGTTGGAGAAAACGTCGCGCAACTGCACCACCTCGATCTCCAGCGGCGGGCGGTTGAATACCTGCGTGGCGGCCTCGACGGCCAGCTTCTCCGATTCGGTGCCGTCGCTGCTGACCGTCGAAACGTAGTAGGTATATCCGGTTTCCGGCGTCAATCCGTCCTTGATGAATTCGGGCTGGGTGACTTCACCGATCTTCGTGTAGGAGTCCCCATCCTTTTGGTAGATGCGGTAGGCGCTGAAATATTTGGCATCGGCCGCCACCCAGTTGAGTTTCACCTGCCACGGGGTGGTCGTCACCTGTACCGCCGCAAGGGCGGGCGGGACGAATTTGGTCGGTACCGCACTCGCTACGGCACTGGTCGCGCCCTCGAACCCGAACTCCGTCTCCGCACCGACCCGGTAGTAATAATGTGCGCCGGCTTCCAGGTCCTGATCGACGAACTGGTTGTTCGGGCTGGTGCCGACCGGCACGAAACCGCCGTTCTCGCTGCCGGAACGGTAGATACGGTACTGTTTGACATACGCATTGGTGGCTGCGGCCCAATGCAGTTCGACGGAATGGACCTTGCCCTGCGCAACGAGCTGCTGGGGTGCGTCCGGCTTGTGCAGGGTCGCCAGCATCTGCACGCGCTTGTTGCCGCTATCCGAGACCGCGAAACCGGAGCCACCGCCGTAGGCCATGGCGACGGGGTCGTCGAATGCCCCGGCCCCCGATCCCTTGGCACCGAACGAACGCAGCAACTGGCCTTTGGGCGAGAACACCTTCACCTGGTTGCCGTCCAGCACCATCACTTCATCGTTCGCTGCGATCAACGCCACCGGTCTGGACAACAGGCTGCCGCCCTCCCTGGTCTTGCCGAACTCGCCGGCCGACTGTCCATTGGATGAATATGCCAGCACGCTATCGCGTGCGGCATCGAGGATATACAGATTGTCGTGCTGATCGAACGCCATGGCGACGGGTTCGCGCAACTTGCCCGAATTCTCGCCGTTCAGCGCATTCAGGAACACACCGTCGGCCCTGAAGATCTGTACGTTGTGATTGGCGCGGTCGGCCACGAAGATCATGCCCGAGGACGATACCGCGATCGCCGAAGGACTGTCGAACTGGCCAGCCTTGCTGCCCTCGCTGCCGAAACTCAGCAGCACCTTGCCGGTCTCGTCCAGCTTGGCTCCCCGCGCGCCCTTCCGGTCCAACACCCAGATCGCGCCGCTCTTGTCTACCGTCACGGCAGACAGCTGCATGTTGTCCAGCTTGATCTCGCCCGCCAGCGCGCCCTTGCGGATCACCTGCAGGCTCTTCTTGTCCTTGCCCACCGCATACAAGGTTTCCTTGCCGTCACCTGCCAGCGCCCCCGCTTCCACCGGAATGCTGGCCAGCCATTTCACCGAAGCGCGGCCCGCCGTTCTGGGCAGCTGGTCCAGCGGTTTGCCGGCCTCGACGGAATACGCATCGACCAGCGACTTCCTGGCATCGCCGACAAACACCTGTTGCCCCTTGTCCACCGCGATGCCGGACAGGTTCTTGAATTGCGCCTTGCCTTCGCCGCCGGAACCGAAGGTGTACATCAGGTTGGCATCGAAGTCATATTTCAGGATAGTGAAGCTGCTTTCATCGGCAACATAGATGCCGTCTTCCGCCACCCCCATCGCCACCGGCTTGCCCGATTTGGGCAAGGAGCGCAGATAAACCCCGTTCGCCCCGTAGATCTTGACCGATTTGTCGTCCGCATCGCGCACATAGATGCGTCCCTGCGCATCCAGCGCGATGTCGGTCGGCTCGCCCAATTTGTAGGCCTTGTCTTTTTCCGCCGCGCCGGTTGCTGTCGCACTCAATGCCAGGGTGGAAAGGAAGACGCCGTTGATGCCGAACATCTGTATCCGTTCGTTGCCGGTATCGGCGACATACACCACGCCTTCATGCACGGCAATGCCTTGCGGCTCGTCAAGCGCAACGTCGCCGGCAAGATTGCCGCCCGCCTTGCTGCCGAAGCGGCCCTGGTATTTCCCCGTCGCCAGGTCATACATGACCACCTGGTTCAGCTTGCTGTCCACCACGTAGATCGTGCCGCCGGCCACTGCAACCGCCTCCGGCTTCCTGGTCAATTCGATATCGCCGCTCTTCGCTGCCAGCGTCATGACCGTCTTGCCATCCTTGTCCAGCACCTCCACCGGGCCATCCTGTTTGGCGATGAAAAGCTTGTCGCCGCCGACGCCGAGCAGTTTTCGCAACTTGGGCGCGGCAAGTTCAGCGCGGAAATCTGCCTTGGAGAAACCGTTGGTCGTGCCTGCGCCGGTCTCGGCTGCACTGGCCCCAAACGAGAGCAGCAGCAATGAAATCACTATCGATAAGTTTCGCATATCCTCGATCCAATCCGTCAAAGTGTTAAATCCGTTCTGAAGTCGCCTGCCTTCATCGTGCCTGCGCGGCATGACATTTATTTTTCAGCGCGATTGAATACCCCATCCCAATCGGCGCCCGGCGGGTTCTGCATGAAATACCCGCAACGCTCCGAGTATATTTTACTGGGTTTATCTTCGGGCGCGACGTCCAGCACCGCCTTAAATCCTGCCAGCGCCCGCTCCCACTCTCTTGCCCGGTACAAGGCCAGCGCCGCCTCGAACCGTTTTGCGGTTTCCGCATCCAGCATCGACAGGCCGTCCAGCGGTTCATATATGGTAACGGGCAAATGTTTCCCCACCACGCGGATCTTGTCTATCTCCCGGTAGCGGCAGATCTCGCGGGTTCTTTTGTAGGTCTCTTCACCCACCAGGTAGCTCACCCCGTAGTACTTTGCCGTTCCCTCCAGCCGCGCCGCCTGGTTCACCGTATCGCCGATGACCGTATATTCCATTTTCTTGCCGGACAGGCCGACATTCCCCGCCACCACCTCGCCCGACTGGATACCGCCGCGGATCATGAACGGTTCCACCCCGCTCTGCTGCCACGTCTTGTGCAATTCCTTCATGCGCCGGTCGATCACCCTGATGCAGTCGATCGCCAGCCTGGCATGATCGGGCTGCGCCAGCGGCGCCCCCCAATAGGCCATGATGCCGTCGCCGATAAATTTGTCGATCGTGCCGTCGTGCTGCTCGATCACCTGCACCATCGCGCCCAGGTATTCATTCAGCCGCGACACCACTTCCTGCGGCGGATGCGCCTCGCTGAACGAGGTGAATCCCTTGATGTCGGTGAATAATACGGTTACTTCCTTGTTGTCGCCGCCGATCTTGGCTGCCTCCGGATCTTTTTCCAGCCGCGCCACCAGTTTGGGCGACAGATAGCTGGAGAACATCGAGCGCATCTCGCGCGCACTGCGTTCCAGCACCAGATAGCGGAAACTGCCGCCCACCAGCAACGCGACGATGACCGACAGGGTCGGATAAATGATATTGAGCCACTCCCCTGCGGTGAACATGTAGTAGGTGAACCAGATATATGCCGACACCAGCACGATCATCGCCGGGATCGCCCCGTACAGACGCAAGCGTATGGTCAGGAAATAGGCCAGCGCACCCATCGCTACGATAAAGGCCATGTCGATCAGCGACTCCACCCCGCCCTGGCGGATATAGCGCTCGCTGATGATGTTGTCCGCGACCGTCGCGTGCAACTCCACCCCGGGCGTGTTGCCGTCGAAAGGCGTCACCCGCATGTCGTAGACGCCGAGCGCCGTCGCCCCGACAAACAGGATCTTGCCCTGCAATTCCGCTGCCGGAATGCGCCCGTTCATCACGTCGGTAAAGGAATAACGGGGATAGGCACCGCGCGGGCCGACATAGTTGATCCACATCCGGTTCTCACCATCCACCGGAATATGGTGTGTGCCCAATGTAATATCGAAGTCGCCGGCTTCATACTTGTGTTCGCCCAGCGCCAGCATCGCCGCCATCAGCCCCAGCGCGGGTGTCTGCTTGCCGTCCTTTTCGAGCAGCAGCGGATAACGGCGGATCACGCCGTCGTCGTCCGGCAACTGGTTGATATGCCCGACCCCGATCGCTCCGCGCTCGATCTCCGGCAAGCTGCGGGTTATGTTCGCCACACGGCCGTTCTTGTCATACTCAAAAGCCACGGCCAGCACGACATTGCCGGCGCGCCTGGTGGCGGCCGCAAAAAGCCGGTCGTGCGCTGCGCTCTCGCGCTCGGGGAAAAAGGCGTCGAACATCACCGCCTTCGCCCTTGCTGCCGTCAGTTTGTCCAGCAGATCCGCATAACGGTCGCGACTCCAGGGATACCGCCCCAGCTCTGCGATACTCTTCTCGTCGATGGCGATGACGGCAATGTTCGGACTGGGCGGAATCGGTCCGCGCATGACCTTGAAGCGCAGATCATAGGTCTTGGCCTCGAATGCCTCAAGGAATGAGTTCTGCGTGTAATAGAGAAACAGCACGCCGGCGATGGAAAATATCGCGAGCCAGAACGACAGCGCGTTCGCATTCCTGTGCACCCGCATTTTCTTCCAGAACGGCTTGATGACCATCATGCTCGATATCCTCCCGACTACGGACTTGAAGCTGTCTCCCCACAGCCCCAAGCTTGCATAATGCCATAGCCGGGGAAAAGTCAGGTACGCTGAAACGGAAGAAGCCCGACTTTCCAGTCGGGCTTCTTTTGAGATTCAGAGCATCGACGACACATAGGTGGGGCGAGCAATTCCGTCTCGCCCGCACCTCGGCCGGCTATTTGCCGAATCTGGCTTTCTCGTCGCGAAATACCGGCCCCCATTTGGGATGCCCTTCTTCCTCGGGTTTCAGCCTGAATTGCGGGTCGATACTCAGCAGCTTGTCGAACTCGCTCCGGCATTGAACTACTTCGTCGTTGCTGCAATGTATGAAGGCCAGGTATTTATGCGCTGTCAGCTTCTGTTCTTTGGTGGCAGCACCATCCACGGGAGAATGGTTCAGCAGATGATTCAATACCAGCTTTGCGGTTGCCATATCGCCCTCTTCGAAGCTCTTTACGCCGACGATCAAATCCTGCTGGGGATCGTCATTCCAGAAGGTGGCGGCACAGGCACTCAACAACAGTGGTGCCAAAGCCAAAGAAACGATCCAAGCCGCTTTTTTCACTTCAGCCTTCACTCCCGAAATTGCATGGATACGATATGAATCGCAGAAAGTTAAAAGGGCTCGCATCATTGCAAGCCCTTTGGGTGTTGGTGGCTCGGGGCGGAATCGAACCACCGACACAAGGATTTTCAATCCTCTGCTCTACCGACTGAGCTACCGAGCCATTTTTGCGCCCATCCCCATCGGGGTGGGTAAAACGAAGGGGCGCATTGTAGCGGCAAGCAGCGTTACGGGCAATATAAAAAACGAACCCCGCACACGGCGGGGTTCGTTTACTGCACTTGACTGAACCAAACAGCCGATTCAGTTACATCATGCCGCCCATGCCACCCATACCGCCCATATCGCCACCCATGCCGCCGGCAGCCGGCTTGTCTTCCGGCAACTCGGCCACCATGCAGGCAGTGGTCAGCATCAGGCCGGCAACGGAAGCAGCATTTTGCAATGCAACACGCGTCACTTTTGTTGGATCGACCACGCCCATCGCCAGCATGTCGCCATACTCACTGCTTGCGGCGTTGTAGCCGAAGCTGCCCTTGCCTTCCAGCACCTTGTTCACCACCACGCTTGGCTCATCGCCAGCGTTGGTAGTGATAGCGCGGATCGGCGCTTCCATCGCGCGCAGCACGATGGTGATACCGGCATCCTGGTCATGGTTAGCGCCCTTAAGGCCGGAAACCGCTGCCTTGGCACGCAGCAATGCAACGCCGCCTCCAGGAACGATGCCTTCTTCAACCGCAGCGCGGGTTGCGTGCAATGCGTCTTCCACACGCGCCTTCTTTTCCTTCATTTCGACTTCGGTCGCAGCGCCGACCTTGATCACTGCCACGCCGCCGGACAGCTTGGCCAGGCGTTCTTGCAGTTTTTCCTTGTCGTAGTCGCTGGTGGACTCTTCGGCTTGCTTCTTGATTTCAGCAACGCGAGCCAAAATCGCATCGTGCTTGCCATTGCCATCAATGATGGTCGTTGTTTCCTTGCCCACTTCGATACGCTTGGCTTGGCCCAGTTCGGCCAGCGTGGCTTTCTCCAGGGTCAGACCGACTTCTTCGGCGATCACGGTGCCGCCGGTCAGGATGGCGATGTCTTCCAGCATGGCCTTGCGACGATCGCCGAAGCCGGGCGCCTTGACGGCAACCGTCTTCAGGATGCCGCGGATGTTGTTCACCACCAGGGTGGCCAACGCCTCGCCATCGATGTCTTCGGCGATAATCAGCAGCGGACGGCCAGCCTTGGCCACTTGTTCCAGTACGGGCAGCAGGTCACGGATGTTGGAAATCTTCTTGTCGTGCAGCAGGATGAAGGGGTTCTCCATGGCCGCGATCTGCTTGTCGGCGTTGTTGATGAAGTAGGGCGACAGATAGCCGCGGTCGAACTGCATGCCTTCCACGATGTCTAGTTCATCTTCCAGCCCTTGGCCGTCTTCAATGGTGATGACGCCTTCCTTGCCCACTTTTTCCATTGCAGCAGCGATCTTCTCGCCGATCACGGTGTCGGAGTTGGCGGAGATGCTGCCCACCTGAGCGATTTCCTTGCTGGTAGTGCAAGGCTTGGATATCTTCTTCAGTTCTGCAACGGCGGCGATGACGGCCTGGTCGATGCCGCGCTTCAGGTCCATCGGGTTCATGCCGGCGGCTACGAACTTCATGCCTTCCTGCACAATGGATTGAGCCAGCACGGTTGCGGTGGTTGTTCCGTCACCGGCCACGTCGGAGGTCTTGGAAGCGACTTCCTTGACCATTTGCGCGCCCATGTTCTCGAACTTGTCCTTCAGTTCGATTTCCTTGGCGACGGATACGCCGTCCTTGGTGATGGTGGGAGATCCGTAGGAACGGTCCAGCACCACGTTACGGCCTTTGGGGCCCAGTGTTACTTTGACCGCATCGGCCAGAATGTTGACACCCACGACCATCTTGGCACGTGCTGCATCATGGAATTTCACGTCTTTAGCTGCCATGTTTATTTCTCCTGAAATTGATTTGGGACCAAAAGTAATTTTTCGCCGGGCGGAAAATTACTTTTCGATCACGCCGATGATGTCGTCTTCACGCATGGTCAGCAGTTCCTGGCCGTCGATCTTGAAGGCTTGACCGGAATATTTGCCGAACAACACACGGTCACCAACTTTAACGTTCATAGGTTGCAGCTTGCCATCGTCACCCATCTTGCCGTTGCCCACAGCGACGATTTCGCCCTGATCGGGTTTTTCGGTGGCTGCATCAGGAATAATGATTCCAGATGCAGTCTTGGTTTCTGCTTCCATACGCTTGACGATGACACGGTCGCTCAAGGGACGAATCTTCATTCTTATTCTCCTAAATTCAGTGGGTTAATCAAATGCGAAGGCAGGTCTGTGATTTTAATCAGGCGCCGGTTAGCACTCCCCGCCAGCGACTGCTAATGATAGGGGTTACACCTCCCCATTTCAAGTGCAATGCAAAAATTAACCCAGCATTGCCATGGGGATTCGGCGGTTAACCTTGGCGCGAGCATCCCCAAAAATTTGCATGCTCACGCCCTACGTCCCATGCAAACTCCGTTATGATTTCGCGATGTCAGCCAACTCCGATCTCCTCGACCGCAGCCTCTCCGCCGTATGGCATCCCTGTACCCAGATGAAGCGGCACGAAACGCTGCCGCTGGTCCCCATCGCGCGCGGCGAGGGCGTGTGGCTGTACGATCTTGATGGCCGGCGCTATCTGGACGCAGTGAGTTCCTGGTGGGTGAACCTGTTCGGTCACTGCAATCCGCGCATCAATGCCGCTCTCGCCGACCAGCTCGGCAAACTGGAGCATGTCATGTTGGCCGGCTTTACCCACGAGCCGGTGGTCAGGCTCTCGGAAAGGCTGCGCGAACTCGCCCCTGCCGGATTGGGCCATTGCTTTTATGGCTCGGACGGCGCCTCGGCTACCGAGATCGCCCTGAAGATGAGCGCCCACTACTGGCGCAATACCGGTCACCCCCAGAAGACGCAATTCATCAGCCTGCAGAACAGCTACCACGGCGAGACGCTGGGCGCATTGTCGGTCACCGATGTCGCGCTGTTCCGCGACGCCTATGGTGCGCTGATCCGGCAGAACGCCACGGTTCCCTGCCCCGACTGGCGCAATGCGGAAACCGGGGAAAACGCCGAAGCTTACGCACTGCGCTGTGCCACCGCACTGGAAGTGCATTTGCAAGAACACCACGAACACATTGCCGCCTTCATCGTCGAGCCGCTGATCCAGGGTGCGGCAGGCATGGCGATGTATCACCCGAGCTATCTCAGGCGAGCACGCGAGTTATGCTCGGAATACGGCGTGCACCTGATCGCCGACGAGATCGCGGTCGGCATGGGCAGGACAGGCTCAATGTTCGCCTGTGAGCAGGCCAGCATCCACCCCGATTTCCTGCTGCTCTCCAAAGGCATCACCGGGGGTTACCTGCCGCTGTCGGTGGTCATGACGACGGACGACATCTATCGTGCGTTCTACGCCGACGAGACCGCGCGCGGCTTCCTGCATTCGCATTCCTATACCGGCAACCCCTTGGCCTGCCGTGCCGCGCTGGCCACGCTGGACATCTTTGCCGAAGACGACGTGCTCAACGCCAACCGCGACAAGGCCGCCTTCTTCAACCGTATCGCGCAACCATTGCGCGACCATTCCGCAGTGAAGGATTTTCGCAACACCGGCATGGTCTGGGCATTCGAGGTAGACACACCGCATGCCGATTTCGCGCAACGCTGCTTCAGCCTCGGGCTGCAACGCGAGCTGCTGCTGCGCCCGATGGGCAACACGGTCTATTTCATGCCGCCCTATGTCATTCGCGAAGACGAGATGCTGCTCCTTGTCGGACGGACGCTGGAAGTGATCGATCATTTGACATGAAATTTCTGCATACCGCGTTCCTGCTCTGCTGCGCTGCCGCCACCCAGGCCGCCCCGCTTCCTGCCACGGTCCGTCAGGAACTGAAAAAGGCACACATCCCGGCATCCGGCATCGCGGTGGAGGTGCGCGAGGCGGGCCGGCACAAACCGCTCATCAGCATCAACGCCCAGCGCCCGATGAATCCCGCCTCGACCATGAAGCTGCTCACCACCTTTGCCGCGCTCGACCTGCTCGGCCCCGCCTATACCTGGAAGACCGAAGCCTATATCGACGGCGAACTCAAGGACGGCGTGCTGAATGGCAACCTGATCCTCAAAGGCTATGGCGACCCGAAATTCACCATCGAGCAGTTCTGGCTGTGGCTGGGAGAACTGCGCGCACGCGGCCTGCGCGATATCCGCGGCGACCTGATCCTCGACCGCAGCTACTTCAACCTGCCGCCGTACAATCCTGGCGATTTCGACGCCGACCCGATGCGCGCCTACAACGTCGGCCCTGATGCGCTGCTGATCAATTTCAACACCATGCGCCTGCGTTACATGCCCGAGGGCAACAACCTGAAAGTCGTCAGCGAACCTCCGCTCGACGGCGTCACGCTGGACAACCAGCTGACACCGAAAAGCGACCAGATCAACTGCGACAACTGGGACGACCGGTTCTCGGTCCAGCCCAGCGGCGACAGCGTCGTATTGCAGGGCGACTACCCCATAGGCTGCGGCGAGCGCGAACAGAATCTCAGCGTGATGCCGCACACCCGTTATGTCGGCGCACTCTTCGGTGCCGTGTGGAAGGAACTTGGCGGCACCCTGCAAGGGAAAGAGCGCGACGGGATCGTCGGCAGCAATGCACAACTCTTTTCCATACATCGCTCGGAACCTCTGAGCACCATCATTCGCGACATCAACAAGTTCAGCAACAACGTGATGGCGAGGCAATTGTTCCTCACGCTGGGCGAGGCAGGCCCGGCGCTGGAGGATGAGACGGGTGCGAGCGCATCAGGCCTGAATGGGCACCCGCTCAGCATCGAACGCAGCATCCTCACCCTGCAGACCTGGCTGGCGCGCAACCGTCTGGACTTCAGGGAGCTGGTGCTGGAGAACGGCGCCGGGCTGTCGCGCAAGGAACGCATCAGCGTGGCCCACATGGCACAACTGCTGCAGCACGCCTACGATCATCCGCTGAGCGCGGAACTGCAAGCCTCGCTACCCATCCTCGGCGTGGACGGTTCGGTGAAGAAGCGCCTGAAAGAAAGTCCCGCCGCCAGCCACGCCCACCTGAAGACCGGCACGCTGGAAGGGGTGAAGACCATCGCCGGCTATGTGCGCTCGAAGAGCGGCAGGGAATGGATCGTCGTGTTCTACATCAACCATCCTTACGCCAAGAGCGGGCAGGATGCGCAGGATGCGCTGCTCGAGTGGGTGGCCGGCAAATGACCGCAGTAGCAGCTTCGATTGGCACACGCAATACCCAATAATATCTAGTACTTTCCGGCAAAGTATCTAGTCCTTTTTTGTCCTTTACGAGAACATGGGTAATCGGGAGAATGCGCGCTGCAATTTGCCATGTGCAAATCGCGTTTATCCACCTAACAGAGAGAAATAATATGAAGAAAATTACCGCTGCTGTTTTGTTGACCGCCGCCCTGTCCACGCCTGCTTTTGCAGAGGGATTTTTCATTGGTGCTGACATAGGCACCGCTGCAGGCTATCCAGACAGAACTGGAGAAACTGTCAATGGACTTATCGGCGCCGGAGCTACCTATGCGTCGGCAACGCAAAAAACGTCCAGCATCGCTTTCGATTTGCATGGCGGACAATGGATCACTGAACGTTTCGGCTGGGAAGTCGGTTATGACGCGCTCGGCAGCGTTGATGGTTCCTGGACTTCCATCGGCTCAACCACCGGATCATACAAATATTCCGCCTCGGCCTTCCATGTGGCGGCATTGGGCGGCATTCCTCTGGGACGTGGCAAACTCTATGGCAAGGCCGGACTCTTTTCCGCATCGACCAAAGAAGACGCCAGCAACACTGTCGGCTTTTCTTCATCGACAACCCAGTCCAGTACAGGCTTGATGATCGGCGGCGGCTATGAGTTCTCGTTCAGCGACAAGATTGCGGGACATGCCGGGATGAATCTGTTCAATGGCATGAAGTTCAATGACTTCACAAACAACACCACGAGCAACAAGACTCTGGTTCAAGTGCTTGTCGGCGTGGATTACAAGTTCTAATCTTGTTCGATAATAAATAAAAAGCCGAAACATATTCGGCTTTTTATTTGCGCCAAAAGCGCTTTCGCTCAATCGCTACAACCCCAACTCACCCCACATCGCGTCCACCTTCGCCTTTACCGCTGCATCCATCACGATGGGCGTGCCCCATTCGCGCTGCGTTTCGCCCGGCCACTTGTTGGTGGCGTCCAGCCCCATCTTGCCACCGAGGCCGCTCACCGGCGAGGCAAAATCGAGATAGTCGATCGGCGTGTTCTCCACCAGCAAGGTATCGCGTACCGGATCCATGCGCGTGGTGATCGCCCAGATCACCTCCTTCCAATCGCGCACGTCGATGTCATCGTCCACCACCACGATGAACTTGGTGTACATGAACTGGCGCAGGAAGCTCCAGATGCCGAACATCACGCGCTTGGCATGCCCCGCATATTGTTTCTTGATGCTCACCACCGCCATGCGATAGGAACAGCCCTCCGGCGGCAGGTAAAAATCGGCGATCTCTGGAAATTGTTTTTGCAGCAGCGGTACGAACACTTCGTTCAATGCCACACCCAGCATGGCCGGTTCGTCCGGCGGCTTGCCGGTGTAGGTGGAGTGATAAATGGGATCGCGACGCATGGTAATGCGCTGGATGGTAAACACGGGGAACTTGTCCTGCTCGTTGTAGTAGCCGGTATGGTCGCCATACGGTCCTTCCAGCGCAGTCTCGCCCGGATGGATCACCCCTTCCAGCACGATCTCGGCGGAAGCTGGCACTTGCAGGTCGCTGCCGATGCATTTCACCAGTTCGGTCTTGCTGCCGCGCAACAGTCCGGCGAACTGGTATTCGGACAAGGAATCCGGCACTGGCGTCACCGCACCGAGGATGGTCGCCGGGTCGGCGCCGATCACCACCGCGACCGGGAACGGTTGCCCCGGATTCTTCTCGCAGTGGTCGCGAAAATCCAGCGCGCCGCCGCGATGCGCCAGCCAGCGCATGATGACCTTGTTCGGGCCCAGTACCTGCTGACGGTAGATACCCAGGTTCTGGCGCGGCTTGTTCGGTCCGCGCGTGACCACCAGCCCCCAGGTGATCAGCGGCGCGACATCGCCCGGCCAGCAATGCTGGATGGGCAAGCTGGCCAGATCGACATCGTCGCCTTCCCACACCACTTCCTGGCACGGCGCGGACGACAGCACCTTGGGCGACATGGTCAGTACTTGCTTGAGTATCGGCCATTTCTCCCATGCGTCTTTCAATCCCTTAGGCGGCTCGGGTTCTTTCAGGTAGGCGAGCAGCTTGCCCACTTCGCGCAGTGCTCCGATGTTCTCTTCGCCCATGCCCAATGCCACCCGGCGCGGCGTGCCGAACAGGTTGGCCAGCACCGGCATCTTGTGCCCGGAGACGTTCTCGAACAGCACGGCAGGACCTTGCGCCCGCAGCACGCGGTCACAGATCTCGGTCATCTCCAGGTGCGTGGAGACGGGCGCGGTGACGCGCCTGAGTTCGCCGAGTTTCTCCAGTTGCGAGATGAAGTCGCGCAGGTCGTGGTATTTCATTTCCCTCTCCCCAGCCCTCTCCCGCCAGCGGGAGAGGGGATGTCTCAATAGAATTTCGCTTCGCCCTCGGGGCGTGTCTTGAAACGCTTGTGCAGCCAGAAATACTGTTCCGGCATCTCGCGTACCCGGTCTTCGATGAAAGCATTCATGCGGCGCGCGTCGGCAATGTCGTCGCCGCTGGGAAAATCCTCCCATGCCGGATAGAAGTTCAGCACATACCCTTCCCCGCCGGGCAACAAACGCGTGATGCTGGGCACCACTTTTGCGCCGGTCATCTGCGCAATGCGCGACACCGAGGTCATGGTCGCAGCCGGCACGCCGAAGAACGGGATGTGGGCGCCGTCCTTGATGCCCTGATCCTGGTCGGGCGGGTAGATGAACGGCAGATTCTCGCGCATGCCCCGGATGATGGGACGCAACCCTTCCTGGCGAGCATACAGGCGCTGGCTGCCAAAACGACTGCGCTTGTCCAGCAGCAGCCGGGTCAGGTACCCGCTCTTCTGCCGGGCATACATGCACACCGTATCGCTCTGTTGCGCGACCCATTGCCCGCCGGCATCCATGCCGACGAAATGCGGGGTAAGCAGGATCAGCGGCTGTCCCCTCATCGCTTCGAAATGCTCGATACCTTCGATGCGGATCAGCGAGTTGATGCGCCCGGCACTCGACCACCACAACACGCTGCGTTCGGCGAGTCCGCGCATGAACATCATGAAATGGCGGCGCAACAGGCTTTCGCGCGCGCTATCGGTCATGTCTGGAAAGCACAACTGCAGGTTGATCATGCCCACCCTGCGGCGCTCGGCGGCCAGCAGGTAGGCCAGCCTGCCCAGCCCGTTACCGATGGCGACGATGGCCCGGAACGGCAAAAAGCGGATCAGCCAGAATACGAGCACACCCAGGCGTATCAGCATCGTCAATCCCCGGCCGCATCGGGCGGCAGTGCGCCGCGCGGAACCTTGTAGCGGTTATAGCTCCACAGGTATTGCTCCGGGTAAGTGCGTATCACCTTTTCCAGCGCCGCGTTGATCTGCCCCGGAATGGAAACGGCCGTATCGATGGCCAGGGGTGCGAAATGCAGGGCATAGCCTTCGCCGCGCGGCAAACGCTCGCTATTGCACATCACCACTGCCGCACCGCTGGACTGGATCAGTTTTCCGATCAGCGTCATGGTGTAAGCGGGGCGTCCGAAGAACGGCACCCACTCGCCTTCGCCGTTGCCCGGCACCTGATCCGGCAGTACCCCGATGATGCCGCCGTGCTTGAGCGTCTTGAGCAGTTGGCGTACGCCGCCCAGATCGGTCGGGGCGAGTTTCGTCTGCCCGCGCTTGCGGCCTTCAAGCATCAGCTGGTCGAGGAATTTCCAGCGCGGCGGGCGGTACATGGTGGTGATCGGCTGGCGCGCAGCGATGAACAGGCTGATGATCTCGAAGCAGCCCAGATGCGGCGTCAGCGCAATCACACCCTTGCCCTGCGCCAGCGCCGCTTCGACATGCTCCCAGCCATGAAATTGTTTGACGCCGGTGAGCACCTCCTCCAGCGGACGGCGCCACACCCAGGGCAGTTCCAGCACGCCCTTGCCGGCTTCCCGCACGTTGGCACGCAGCAGCCTGCGGAACTCGCGTTCCGAATGCGCCACGCCCGCATGCTGCAGGTTCTCGCGCAAACGTGCCGCATAGCGCCCGGACGACAGATAAGCCACCCAGCCCAGCAGCGCGCCGATCCGGTGCAGTACCGACAGGGGCAGGCGCGCTAACACATCAAACAGAATAACCATTCAAGAAAATCCATTAATTCGAGCAAGGCGGGGATTTGGTATACTGCGCGCCCATTTAATCATTGAAGCAGCAATCGGAGAGCCATGAGCGAATACTTTTTTACATCCGAATCCGTGTCCGAGGGCCATCCGGACAAGGTAGCAGACCAGATTTCCGACGCCATCGTGGATGCGATTCTAGCGCAGGACAAGCATTCACGCATCGCTGCCGAGACGCTGTGCAACACCGGACTGGTGGTTCTGGCAGGCGAGATCACCACAGCCGCCAACGTCGACTACATCCAGGTCGCGCGCGACACCATCAAGCGCATCGGCTATGACAACACCGAATACGGCATCGACTACAAGGGCTGCGCCGTGCTGGTCGCCTACGACAAGCAGAGCCCGGACATCGCCCAGGGCGTGAACAAGGCCTACGACGACGGCCTCGACCAGGGCGCCGGCGACCAGGGCCTGATGTTCGGCTACGCCTGCCGCGAGACCGACGTGCTGATGCCGCTGCCGATCTACCTGTCGCACCGCATCGTCGAACGCCAGGCGCAACTGCGCCACGACGGCCGCCTGAAGTGGCTGCGCCCGGATGCCAAGTCGCAGGTCACCATCAAGTATGTCGACGGCAAACCGTATTGCATCGACACCGTGGTGCTGTCCACCCAGCATGCACCCGAGATGACGCTGGAGCAGATCCGCGAAGCCGCCATCGAGGAGATCATCAAGCCGGTGTTGCCCAAGGAACTGATCAAGGGCGAGATCAAATACTTGGTCAATCCCACCGGCCGTTTCGTGGTCGGCGGCCCGCAAGGTGATTGCGGCCTGACCGGGCGCAAGATCATCGTCGACACCTATGGTGGCGCAGCCCCGCACGGCGGCGGCGCGTTCTCCGGCAAGGACCCGTCCAAGGTCGACCGTTCTGCGGCATACGCGGGCCGTTATGTGGCAAAGAACATCGTCGCCGCCGGTCTGGCCGACAAGTGCCTGATCCAGATCTCCTACGCGATCGGCGTCGCACGCCCCACCAGCGTGATGGTCACCACTTACGGCACCGGCAAGGTCTCGGACGAGAAGATTGCCGAACTGGTGCAGAAGCACTTCGACCTGCGTCCGAAAGGCATCGTGCAGATGCTCGACTTGCTGCGCCCGATCTACCAGAAGACGGCCGCCTACGGCCACTTCGGCCGTGAGGAGCCCGAGTTCAAGTGGGAAGCCACTGACAAGGCCGCAGCTCTGAGGGCTGACGCAGGACTGTAATTCGTAACACCCATCCCGCCGAGGGGCGCTGCAGCAGTCACCGCAAGGTGAATCTGTCAGGCTCGGCGAGGATGGCCCAACCGTAGCAACGGCGCCCATTCATTAACTTATCAGATGAATGGAGCAAAAATGAACGCTGCCCACAAAAACTTCACCGACTATATCGTCGCCGACATGTCCCTCGCCGAATGGGGCCGCAAAGAAATTGCCATCGCGGAAACCGAGATGCCGGGCCTGATGGCGATACGCGAAGAATTCGCCGCCACCCAGCCGCTGCGCGGCGCACGCATCACCGGGTCCTTGCACATGACCATCCAGACGGCCGTGCTGATCGAGACGCTGAAAGCCCTGGGGGCGGAAGTACGCTGGGCCTCGTGCAACATCTTCTCGACCCAGGATCACGCCGCCGCTGCCATCGCCGCAACCGGCACGCCGGTGTTCGCGGTCAAGGGCGAGACGCTGACCGAATACTGGGATTACACGCACCGCATCTTCGAATGGGCCGATGGCGGCTATTCCAACATGATCCTGGACGACGGCGGCGACGCGACACTGCTGCTGCACCTCGGCGCCCGCGCCGAAACCAACGCCTCGCTGATCAGCAAGCCGACCTCGGAAGAAGAGACCTGCCTGTTCGCCTCGATCAAGGCCAAACTGGCGACCGACAAGAACTGGTATTCCAGGCGCCTCGCCGCCATCAAGGGCGTGACCGAGGAGACCACCACGGGCGTGCACCGCCTGTACCAGATGCATGCGCGCGGCGAACTGAAGTTCCCCGGCATCAACGTCAACGACTCCGTCACCAAGTCCAAGTTCGACAACCTGTACGGCTGCCGCGAATCGCTGGTGGACGGCATCAAGCGCGCCACCGACGTGATGATCGCCGGCAAGATCGCCGTGGTCGCCGGCTATGGCGATGTGGGCAAGGGTTCTGCCCAGGCATTGCGCGCACTTTCGGCACAGGTGTGGGTCACCGAGATCGACCCGATCTGCGCACTGCAGGCCGCGATGGAAGGCTATCGCGTGGTGACCATGGACTACGCCGCCGAGCATGCCGACATCTTCGTCACCGCCACCGGCAACTTCCATGTGATCACGCACGAGCACATGAAGAAGATGAAGGACCAGGCCATCGTCTGCAACATCGGCCACTTCGATAACGAGATCGATGTCGCTTCCATCGAGCAATACCAGTGGGAAGAGATCAAGCCGCAGGTCGACCACGTGATCTTCCCTGACGGCAAGCGCATCATCCTGCTGGCCAAGGGACGCCTGGTGAACCTCGGTTGCGGCACGGGTCACCCTTCCTATGTCATGTCTTCTTCTTTCGCCAACCAGACCATCGCCCAGATCGAGCTGTGGACCGAAGCGGAAAAAGGCAGCAACAAATACCCCGTAGGCGTATACACCCTGCCCAAGCACCTGGACGAGAAGGTGGCACGCCTGCAACTGAAGAAGCTGAACGCGCAGCTCACCGAGCTGACCGATCAGCAGGCCGCCTACATCAACGTGCCGAAGCAAGGTCCTTACAAGACCGAGCACTACCGCTACTAATCAACCGGTTGCGGGTATGATGGCGAGGGGCGGACGTCAGGTTCGCCCCTCTTAACTTGTCAAAGAAAAAGATGCTGCTCCGACTGCTGCTCATCTGGACCCTGAACGCCCTCGCCCTGGTGGCGGTGGCGAACTTCGTGCCTGGCATCCACGTGGACGGATTCATGGCCGCATTCATCGCGGCCTTCGTTCTGGGCCTGGTCAACACGCTCATCCGGCCGATCTTCCTGGTGCTGACGCTGCCGGTCACCATGCTCACGCTGGGACTGTTCATCTTCGTCATCAACGGGCTGATGTTCTGGTTCGCAGGCTCCATCCTGCTCGGCTTCGTGGTCGACAGTTTCTGGTCCGGCGTATTCGGCGCAGTCCTGTACAGCATCTTTTCCTGGGCGCTGAGTTCAGCCGCCGCACAACTACTTGTGAGAAAAAATGGGAATCAACACAAAGACACCGATCAGTTTTGAGTTCTACCCGCCGCAGACGCCGGAAGGCGTCGGCAAACTGACTGCCGTGCGCCAGCGCCTGGCGGCGATCAAGCCGGAATTCTTCTCGGTCACCTTCGGCGCCGGCGGCTCCACGCAGGATCGCACGCTGGAAACCATCCGCCACATCCATGCCGAAGGCCGCAGCGCGGCACCGCACCTGTCCTGCGTGGGCTCCACGCGCGACAACGTCCGCGCACTGCTGTTCGCCTACAAGGACATGGGCATCAAGCGCATCGTCGCCTTGCGCGGCGACCTGCCGTCCGGCATGGCCAGCATCGGCGAGTTCCAGTACGCCAACGAACTGGTATCGTTCATCCGCGCGCAGACCGGCGATCACTTCCACATCGAAGTGGCCGCCTACCCCGAATTCCACCCGCAGGCACACTCGCCGCGCGAGGACATGCTCAACTTCAAGCGCAAGATCAATGCCGGTGCCGACTCGGCCATCACGCAATACTTCTACAACGCGGATGCCTATTTCCGTTTTGTCGACGAGACACGCAAGCTCGGTGTCACCGCGCCCATCGTGCCGGGCATCATGCCGATCGTACGATTCTCGCAACTCGCACGCTTCTCCGACAACTGCGGCGCCGAGATCCCGCGCTGGATGCGCAAGACCATGGAAGGCTACGGCGACGACGTGGAATCCGTACAGAGCTTCGGCCTCGATGTGGTAACGCAGCTGTGCGAAAAACTGATTGCGAACGGCGTGCCCGGTTTGCATTTCTACACGCTGAACCATGCGGACGCTTCGCTGGAAATACTGAAACGGCTGGGCTACCAATGAGCACCTTGCGCGCACCGGAGCTGCTATTGCCGGCGGGCACGCTGGACAAGATGCGCGCTGCCTATGCCTACGGCGCCGATGCGGTGTACGCCGGGCAGCCGCGTTACTCATTGCGCGCGCGCAACAACGAATTCAAGCTGGAAGAGTTGCGCACCGGCATCGAGGAAGCGCACGCGCTGGGCAAGAAACTGTTCGTCGCCAGCAACCTGATGCCGCACAACGCCAAGGTGAAGACCTACATGACGGACATGCAGCCGGTGATCGAGATGCGGCCGGACGCGCTGATCATGGCCGATCCCGGCCTCATCGCCATGGTGCGCGAGCGCTGGCCGGAGGTGCAGATCCATCTGTCGGTGCAGGCCAACACGGTCAACTATGCGGCGGTGAAATTCTGGAAATCGCTGGGTCTTACCCGTGTCATCCTGTCGCGCGAACTGTCGCTGGACGAGATCGAGGAGATCCGCCAGCAATGCCCGGACATGGAACTGGAAGTGTTCGTGCACGGCGCGCTGTGCATCGCCTATTCCGGCCGCTGCCTGCTGTCCGGCTACTTCAACCACCGCGATGCCAACCAGGGCACCTGCACCAATTCCTGCCGCTGGGATTACAAGGTGGACAATGCCGCCGAGGATGGCACCGGCGACATCCAGAAGATCGACTTCGATTTCGACAAGGCGCTGAGCGAAAGCCCCCTGTCCGACTGTGGTTCGCAGCCGCGCCATCCCTTGGCCGACAAGGTCTACGTGATCTCGCGCAAGGACCACCCGGGCGAACTGATGCCGGTGCTGGAAGACGAGCACGGTACTTACATCATGAATTCGAAAGACCTGCGCGCAGTGGAACATGTCGAACGGCTGGTGAAGATCGGCATCGATTCGCTGAAGGTGGAAGGCCGCACCAAGTCCATCTACTACGTAGCGCGCACCGCGCAGGTGTATCGCCAGGCCATCGACGATGCCGTCAAAGGACGGCCGTTCAACCTGGAACTGCTGGGCGCGCTGGATGCGCTGGCGAGCCGCGGCTACACGGACGGTTTCTACGAACGCCACCACACGCACGAGCAACAGAATTACCTGCGCGGCCACTCCGAAAGTTTCCGCCAGCAATATGTCGGCGACATCGTGGCCTGCGCCAACGGCATGGCCGAGATCGACGTGAAGAACAAGTTCCAGGTGGGCGACAAGCTGGAGATCATCCACCCCGCCGGCAACCGCATCGTCGAACTGAAGGAGATGCGCAACATCGAAGGCGAGGCGCTCACCACCGCGCCGGGCAGCGGGCATCGCGTGCGGATACCGTTGCAAGGTGAACTGGCGAAGGGTATGGTGGCCAGGTTCCTGTAAGTCAGGACGAAGTGTTATCGAAGCCCGGTCTCGGCATGGTTGCGGCAAGCGGCCAGCCTTTGAAAGGTGACAAACGATGGACTGGAAGAATACTGCAAGTCGTTACGGGGCGCTTTCCATCGGCATCCACTGGTTGATGCTGCTGCTGTTCATCGCGGTATATGCCAGCATCGAACTGCGCGAGTTGTATCCAAAAGGCAGCGATCCGCGCGAAGCGCTGAAGACCTGGCACGCCATGCTCGGCATGCTGGTGTTCGTGTTGATCTGGCTGCGGCTGGCGGCACGTCTGTCCGGCCCCATGCCTGGCATCCAGCCTGAACCGCCGAGCTGGCAGCAGATAACCGCCAAGCTGTTACATCTGGCGCTCTATGCGCTGATGATTGTGATGCCGCTGACGGGATGGCTGCTGCTCAGCGCAAGCGGGAAACCGGTCCCTTTCTTTGGCCTGGAGCTGCCCGCGTTGATCGGTGCCAACAAGGACATCGCCAAACCGCTCAAGGAGATACATGAATTCATCGGCACGGCGGGATACTACCTTATCGGTTTGCATGCGGCGGCGGCGTTGTATCATCATTACATCCAGCGCGATAACACGATGATCCGGATGCTTCCCCATCATAGATAAAACAACCTGCTGCTCCGCCGAACAATACCGAAATGATCCTTTCCAACCTCGCCCAATCCGCCCGCTACGCTGCATTGCATCCGCTGTTCCAGCGCGCGTTCGATTACATCCGCGACACCGACCTGTTTGCTCTCGCCCCCGGGCGCTACCACATCGTCGGCGATGACCTGATCGCCATCGTGGAGCAGGTACCGGCCAAAACGAAGGAAATGGCGAAGCTGGAGGCACACCGGCGTTACATCGATATCCAGCTGGTGCTGGAAGGGGATGAATCCATGGGCTGGAAACCGCTGGCGGACTGCCTGAACCCGGTCAGCGAACACAGCATGGAGAAGGACATCCGCTTCTTCCACGATGCGCCGGCCTCGTATGTGCCGGTACCGCCGGATCATTTCTGCATCTTCTTTCCGGAAGATGCGCATGCACCGCTGGTGGGCAGCGGTACGATACGCAAGGTGATCTTCAAGATCGCGGTGAATCCGGCGCAGCCCTGAACAGACCGCGCTCCCGCTTATTGCTGATTTGCCGGTTTGGCCTTTCTGGTCTTGGCAGCCTTGGACTGGCCGGCCGTCTTCGCACCGGCCTCAAGCTTGGCGATCCTGGCTGTCAGCGTCTTGATCTGCGCATCCTTCCCGGCCAGTTGCGTTGCCTGTGCTTCCAGTTGCTGTTCCTTTTCCGCCAGCTGCTTGTCCTTTTCCGCGAGTTCCGTCACGCCCTGCTGGATGCCATCGTTGGCCGCTTCCAGGCGTGCCTCGTAGTCCTGCCGGATCGCCGCGATATCGGCATTCTTGGATTGGCGGATGATATCCGTCGCGGCGCGCTTGATCTCGTCCACCTGCTTGTCCAGCGGCAGGTCGCGCAAGTCCTTCAGGCCCAGCGCATTCGAAATGCCCAGCAGCCGGTCCTCCTCCTGCAGGACGAGCTTTTCCAGGGTGATCCGTTCCGAGCCTGACGGCTTGCCATCCACCTGCGCGCCCACTTGCACTGCGCCGCTGCCGCCCGCCATTGCCCCGCCGACCATCACGCCGCCCGCAGTGCTGCCTGCAGCATTGATCTTCAACTGGGTTTGCAGCGCGGCGACGCGTTCGTTGACCTGTTGCGCGTGACGGGCAGCGAACAGCGCGGCGGCCCCCATGCGCTGCACCAGTTCCTTGTCGTGGTGGGCGGCGGCGATCTTGGCCTTCGAATCCTGGTACACGCGCAGCGCCTCGGCATAGGTCACCGGCGCCTGCTTCTCGGCGTTCATCTTCTTGCTTTCCGCGTTGATCTGTTCGCTGTCACGCAACGCGCCTTCCTGCACCGCCATGATCACCAGATCCAGCATCGACTTGAGCAGGGCTTCCTTGTCCTTGTCGATGTTGTCCGGCTGTTCGCGTTCCACTTTGCCGATCAGACCCGAAAAGTCGCCGATCACTTTCTCGTATTCCCTGGGCAGCAGCTTGGGCGCATTGTGTTCTTCCAGCTGAGCCTTGTACTCCAGCTCCTTGGAGAAGCGATATTGCACGATGGCCATCATGGCGCGGCCCTTTTCCAGGACGGCTTCGCCCTTGGCGGCGTTGTTTACCAACACTTCCTTGGGCTTGTTGCCCAAGGAGGCCTGGCACTCGCTCAGGATTTGCGAGGCTTCCTTGAAATAATCCGGGGCAAGGAACGGCATGTTGGCGGCCTTGGCCTCATTCACGCTCTTTTCCAGCGTAGCCACCACATTCAGGTCCGACAGGTCGTTGTATTTGGCAACGTGCGCTGCCGTGGGTTTGATATTGGTACTGACCGGCGTGGCGCAGCCCGCCAGGAAGAGTGCGATCAGAACACCTGAAGTACGAATCTGCCAAGAATGCATAGCTTGCTCCAAATCCAAGGTTAGGTTGTTAAGTTTGCAATACGGATTGTCAATTTTACGTCAAATTTCCTGATCAAAGGCAACATCGCCTTCGTCCACCGCCGTCCCCATCTTGATGTTCCTGAAGTCGAACAAGGCGGTGTCGAGCAGGTGCGAAGGCTTGACGTTCTGCATGGCGGTGAAAATGGTCTGGCTGCGTCCCGGATACTGGCGCTCCCAGTTGGTGAGCATTTCCTTGATATTCTGGCGCTGCAGGTTCTCCTGCGAGCCGCACAGGTTGCACGGGATGATGGGGAATTCCATGCCGCGCGCATAGCGGGCGATATCCTTCTCGGCGCAATAGGCCAGCGGCCGGATGACGATGTGGTCACCCTTGTCGGTGACCAGCTTGGGCGGCATCGCCTTGAGCTTACCGCCGAAGAACATGTTGAGGAACAGCGTCTCCACCATGTCGTCGCGATGGTGCCCCAGCGCGATCTTGTTCGCGCCCAGTTCGCCCGCCACCTTGTAGATGATGCCGCGGCGCAGGCGCGAACACAGCGAACAGGTGGTCTTGCCCGCGGGGATTTTCTCCTTGACGATGGAGTAGGTGTCCTGCGTCTCGATGTGGAAATCCACCCCGATCGATTTCAGATAATCCGGCAGCACCTCGGCGGGAAAACCGGGCTGCTTCTGGTCCAGGTTCATCGCCACGATCTTGAAATCGATCGGCGCGCGTTTCTGCAAGGTGCGCAGGATGTCGAGCAGGGTGTAGGAGTCCTTGCCACCGGACAGGCACACCATCACGGTATCGCCTTCCTCGATCATGTTGAAGTCGGCGATGGCCTTGCCGACCATATGCTCCAGCCGGCCCTTGAGGCGGTTGAAGTTGGTGGAGTGATGCTCGAAATGGATGGGTTGTGTGATGTCGTTCATGGCTTCAGATATTGATGGATCGCCCGCCGTCCACCGCGATGATCTGCCCGGTGATATAAGGCGCGTCGGCAATCAGGAACTGCACCGTCCGCGCGATGTCGTCCGGCTCGCCTTCGCGCTTCAGCAGCGTGCGCGCCACCAGCTTGCGGCGTTGTTCTTCGTCCTGCCACGCACCGCTTTCCGGCCAGATGTTCACCCCCGGGGCAACGCCGTTCACGCGCACCTGCGGCGCCAGTTCCTGCGCCAGGGCGCGCGTCAACCCGGCCAGGCCGGATTTGGCGATGTTGTACAGCAGGTGCCCGTGCATCGGCAGTTCGGCATGGATATCCACGATGTTGACGATGCAGCCGTGGCGACGCCGCAATTCGGCAGCACAGGCCTGCGCCAGGAACACCGGTGCTTTCAGGTTGGTGCCGAGCAGGTCGTTCCAGTCCTGTTCCTTCATCTCGGCCAGCGGCGTCGGGAAAAAGCTGGACGCATTGTTGACCAGCGCATCGAGGCGGCCAAACTGCCGCACCGTCTCCTCGATGATGCGCGGCAAGGCGGCAGTCTCCAGCAGATCGGCCTGCATGGCAGCAGCGGAACCGGGACGCAGTTCGTTCAGTTCGTCGCGCAACGCCAGCGCTTCGTGCAACGAAGAGCGGCAATGGATGGCGACATTCGCACCTGCAGCATGCAGGCGGCGCACGATCGCTGCGCCGACGCGCTTCGCCCCGCCCGTTACCAGTACCGTTTTATCCTGCATCCGACCTTCCCCGCTACGCGCTTGTTCAAACTGCTAAACTTAGCCATTCCCGAATTATACCCGACCATGCCCGTCAACCTGCCCGCCCCTACGCCAGATGCCCTTGTCCACAGCGCGAAGCTGTGCGAACTCATCCGCCAGGACATCGCCGCCCAGGGCGGCTGGATCCCGTTCTCGCGTTTCATGGAACTGGCCCTGTATGCGCCCGGCCTGGGCTACTACACGGCCGGCGCACGCAAGTTCGGCGCCGCCGGCGATTTCGTCACCGCACCCGAACTATCGCCGCTGTTCGGCCGCACCGTGGCACGGCAACTGGTCGAAGTGATGCAGGCCAGCAAGCCGCACATCCTCGAACTTGGCGCGGGCAGCGGCAAGCTGGCGCTGGACATCCTGGGCGAACTGGAACGTCTGGGCGAACTGCCGGCAAGCTATTCGATACTGGAAGTGAGCGCAGACCTGCGCGAGCGCCAGCAAGCCTTGCTGGGCAAGCAGCTGCCGCATCTGGCCGACCGCGTGCATTGGCTGGATACCTTGCCGGAACAGTTCTCCGGCGCGGTCGTCGGCAACGAAGTGCTGGACGCGCTGCCGGTGCATCTGCTGCACTGGTCAGGCCAGCACATCCTGGAGCGCGGCGTAACCAGCCAGGCAAACCGCTTCGGCTGGGTGGATCGGCCGGCCGATACCCCGGCGCTGCTCGACTGCGTCAGGAAACTCAAGCTGCCGGACGATTACCTGAGCGAGGTGTCGCTTGCCGCGCGCGGCCTCGTCGCCAGCCTGTGCGAGCGCATGGACCAAGGCGCACTGCTGTTCATCGACTACGGTTTCGGTGCGAGCGAGTACTATCACCCGCAGCGCACACGCGGCACGCTGATGTGCCATTACCGCCACCATTCCCATGATGACCCGTTCTACCTGCCCGGCCTGCAGGACATCACCGCACACGTCGACTTCACCGCGGTGGCGGAGGCGGCCATCGACCACGGCGCCCACTTCCTGGGTTACACCTCGCAAGCGCATTTCCTGTTCAACAACGGTATCGCAGATTATCTGGGCGAGGTATCGCCGGAAGACGTGAGGGCTTACGCACCGCTCTCCGCGCAACTGCAAAAGCTCACCAGCCCGGCAGAGATGGGCGAACTGTTCAAGGTGATCGCACTGGGCAAGGGGCTGGACCAGCCGCTGGCGGGATTCCTGCGCGGCGACCTGTCGCGCCTGCTGTAGCCGATACCTGTATGCCGCACATCCACAGCTTCGCACCGGTGAGCAAGGCGGATGCGCGCGTACTGATCCTGGGCAGCATGCCCGGCAAGGCATCTCTGCAACAGCAACAGTATTATGCCCATCCGTCGAACGCCTTCTGGAAGATCATGGGCGAACTGGCCGGCGCGCATCCGGCCCTGCCCTACGCACGGCGGCTGCGCCTGCTCGAAGCTTCGGGGATCGCGCTATGGGATGTCCTGGCCTCGTGCGAGCGCGAGAGCAGCCTGGACGCGCATATCAGGAACGAATCGGTGCACGACTTCGCGGGGTTCTTTGCCCGCCACCCGCATATCACGCGGGTGTTCTTCAACGGCGCCAAGGCGGAACAGAGCTTCCGCAAGTTCGTGCTGGGCAAGCAGCAATTGCCGCCGCTGACGTTCCGTCGCCTGCCATCGACCAGCCCGGCGCACGCCGGCATGTGCTATGCGGACAAGCTGCAGGCATGGCGCACGGTCATGCAGCCTTGATCGCCGCCTCCACCGCCAAAATGCGCGCTTCCCGCACCTTGTCGGCGATCAGGTTCTTGTCCTCGCAGGCGCGTGCGATGTCGCCTGCCTTCACCGCCTGCGCCGCTTCCGCGCACGCCAGCAGGTGCGCGGCTTGCGGGTAGGCATCGTGCTCATGCCCGGTACGGCCGTGCGCATCGGATTCGCAGGCCTGCAATATCTGCATGAAGCGTTGCGGCTTGCGCCACAGGTCGCAACTGTCGAACAGTTTCACGATGGTATCGGCGCGCAGTTCGCGGGCGCGGTGCACATGGCTGTGGTAGCGCGCGACCAGCACCGCCAGGTCGCGGCAATCGGCCGGCACACGCAGCCGCTCGCATAAGCCCTTGAGCAGGTCGACGCTGCGCTGTTCGTGGCCGATATGGCGCGGCAGCGTATCTTCTGGCGTGGTTGCCTTGCCGAGGTCGTGCCCGAGTGCGGCGAAGCGCACTTCCAGCGGGTAGCCGCACTTGGCCGTATCGTCGATCACCATCAGCACATGGATGCCGCAGTCGATCTCCGGATGGTAGTGCGCGGGCTGCGGCACGCCGAACAGCCCATCCATCTCCGGCAATATCTTCTTCAGCGCACCGCACTCGCGCAGCGTGGTGAAGAAGCGCGACGGCTGTTTTTCCATCAGGCCGCGCGCCAGTTCCTGCCACACGCGCTCGGCGACCAGTGCATCCACTTCGCCGTTGTCCACCATCCTGCGCATCAGCGCGAGCGTCTCCGGCGCAAAGGTGAAACCGAAACGCGCGGCGAAGCGGGCGCCGCGCAGGATGCGCACCGGGTCCTCCGCGAATGCGTCGCTGACATGGCGCAGCACACCCGCCCGCAGGTCGGCCTGGCCGCCGTAGGGGTCGATCAGGTTGCCGTCGGCATCCTGCGCCATGGCGTTGATGGTGAAATCCCGGCGCAGCAGGTCCTGCTCCAGCGTCACCTCGGGTGCTGCGTACACCATGAAACCCTTATAGCCCTGCGCCACCTTGCGTTCGGTGCGTGCCAGGGCATACTCCTCATGCGTTTCGGGATGCAGGAACACCGGGAAGTCCGCGCCCACCGGCCTGAAACCGCGCGCGGCCATCTGCTCCGGCGTGCTGCCCACCACCACCCAGTCGTGATCCTGCACCGGCAGGCCGAGCAACCGGTCGCGCACGGCACCGCCGACGCAATATGCATTCAAGCCGTCATCTCTCATCGCGCTGGAACTTCTGGTTCTTGTCAGTGGCCGCCTCGATCACGCCCAGCCGCTGCTTGAGCGATTGCGAGGTCTGGCCGAACAGCTTGGAATAATACATGGTGTTGCTCAACACCTTCTTCACGTAATCGCGCGTCTCGTCGAACGGGATGGTCTCGACATAGATCGCCCCCTCCAGCGGCTGGGTGCCGCGCCATTGGCGCGCCCGGGTGGGGCCGGCATTGTAGGCCGTGGAGGCCAGCACCGGGTTGTCGTCGAACTGGCGGAAAACCGTTTTCATGTAATAGGTGCCCAGCTTGATGTTCACGTCCAGCTGGTGGATGAGCCCCTTGCGGTAGCCTTTCATGCCGATCTGCCGCGCCACCCAGCGCGCCGTGTCGGGCATGATCTGCATCAGACCCGCCGCGCCGACGTCGGATTTTGCCTTGGTGGCGAACCGGCTTTCCTGCCGCATCAGCCCGTACACCCAGGCTTCCTCCAGTCCATGCTTGTGCAGGTTGTCCTGCAGGTTCTCACGGTACGGCGTCGGATAGCGCAGGTTGAAGTCGTGCAATTGCACCGTGCGGTCGGCCGCGTTGATGGAACGATCGTACATCTCGTTGCGGCGTGCCACTTCGGCGGCGACCAGCAGTTGCTGGTCGCTGAAGTTGCGCGTTGCCCATGCCCATTCCTTGGCGGCCTCGGTGCGCATGTCCATGCGGTACAGCAGCAGCGTGCGCTGTATCGCGGGCAGCGCCTGCATCGTCTCGATGTCAACCTCGCTGGGCAGGAAGTGCGCCGCGCTCATGCCGGAACCCGGTGCGGCACCCAGCTCCTCGGCAGCAAGCTGGCCGTAGAAATTGTATTCGCGGCTCAATTCGGTGAACAACGCTTCCGCCTCGTCGGGCCGGCCCAGCACCTTCAGCGCGCGGCCCTTCCAGTAGCGCCACACCCCTTCGGCCTGCTGTTGCGGCGTCATCGCATTGATGCTTTCCCACACCTCGCGCCAGTTCTGCACACGCAACGCGGCACGGGTGCGCCAGGCCAGCTGCCGCGGATTCAGCGCCGCATCCCCCGCCACCGAGAACCAGGTCAGCGCCCGCTCGTCATGCGCCAGCGCCCCGGCATAACCCTGCCAGCCGAAGAAATAGCGTTGCTCCTCCTCGGTGAAATAATTGGCGATATGCTCCCACCGCGCAAAGGCGATCTGCGGCGATTGTCTGGCCAGCCGCTGCAGGGCAAACAGGGCTGCCAGGCGCCGGCCCGTGCCGGCATTCTCGAATTTGGTCTTTTCCAGGTAGCGCCGCGGGTTCCGCGCCGCCATGCTCAACTCGGCGGCGGGAAACATCTGCGCCTTGGGCAACTTCTTGATCAGCTCCCTGGCCAGCGAAGCATCGTTGTTCTCCAGCGCCAGGCGCATGCGCTGCCACACATCAGCCTCGGCGATCACGCCCTGCTTCATCGCATCGGCAAACAGCGGCGTACAGCTGTCCGGCATCTCGTCGCCGTTGAACCACAATTTGCGGGCCTCGGCCAAGGCGCCTGCCGCATCGGTCTGCTCGCGCAGCTGCAAAGCGTAACAGGTCAATTCGTCGTCGACGGTCACCAGACGCGGGTACTCTTCCGCGAATTCGTCCCAGCTCTTGTGCTGCCCCAGGTATTTGAGCCATTCGCCGCGGAACTGGTCGACCACCGGAGATTCGTTGGTGCGCGCCAGGAATTCCTTTATCGCCGGCGTGGCTTTCACCCCCCAGTGCATGCGCAACTGGTAGTAAGTGACATAGGGTTCCAGCGGGGTATCCCTGAGGTGCTCCGCTACCTTGTCGAGGCGCGCCGCATTGCCGACGCGCAACGCTTCGCGGGCAGCACGGAAATCGTTTTCTTGGTCGGCCAGCACGCACGCGGGCAGCGCCAGCAACAGGAGCAATACGAATCTCATGGAAAAACTCAGGATAGGCTAGGCGGAGAATATCACAGAGCGCCAGGCGGCAGGTTGCGCAGAAGGCCCGGACAGGGCGCCAAACAAGGCTTTGCAGCAGGCATGCCCCGGACCCGGGACATGCGCGTAAGGACACGATGCTAGCGTTGGTAGCGGTACATTTTCTGCAAAAAGGCCTCGACATCCACCTGCGCCATTTCGGGCGGGAATGCCGCATGTTTTTCCGCAATCCCCCTGTCGCCGATCAGTGCCAATTCAGGATTCCATCCCGCGCACATCACTTCGTCGCCATATTCCTCGGTCGCAGCGGCTTCATGCCCGATTTCGTACCCGCTCATGTTCATCACGACAGCCATGACACACCTCCTTATCGCGGAGCATCGAAGAATTCGCCCCCGGTAAATAAGGTATCGACCTTGGGCAGGAAAAGTTTAGCGCCCGGAATGGATATCTCCGGGCAATGGATGCATTCTGGTGCATTGCCAGCCGCTTCTCACTAAGCCGGTGCGAGACGCGCTGCGGGCAACCTGTTTCAGGCATGCAGGCCTGGACCCTGCCGCTTCCCGCGCGTAAATACCCGCATACCCGACCGGGCAGGCAATGCGGCCGCTTTCGCTGCTCGATTCCTGCGGGGCGCATTCCTGCACCACCCGGTTCCCCCAATGGCATAACAATTGCTGGGTCTGTTCATGCCTGCCTCATCTTTAATTTTGAACAGGAGGAATCATGAAAAGCATGCCGACAGTGAAATACATCACCTACGTGATCGTAAGCGCTCTGCTGTTCCTGGGGGCGCCCGACAAGCGCAGCCGCGCGGAGATCGCCAAGGATATATATGCCGAGGAATTTTCGATGCATCAGGCATACGATCCCGATTCTATGCACGGCTACTACGATTCCGTGATGTAGCAGCTGCACAAGGTAGACTGCGTCGCATTGGAGCGGTGCCAAATGAAAATGGGCACCTGATTCAGGGTGCCCACTTTTAACCTTGACTGGCGCGCCCGGCGGGAGTCGAACCCACGACCCTTGGCTTCGGAAACCAATACTCTATCCAGCTGAGCTACGGGCGCTTTGAACGGCGCGCAGTATAGCGTTTTTTGCCGCTCGCAACGCATCCCTGCGAAAACAATGCGCCCGCCCCGCCCGCGCCGGTGGCGGCAAAAAATGCTATCGTACGCGCCATGAGCCACGCCAATCCCAGCGCCGAACAAATCTGCCAGTTGTTGCACGAGGTGCATACCGTCGCCGTGGTGGGGCTTTCCCCCAATCCGGGACGGCCGAGCTTCCATGTGGCCCAGGCATTGCAGGGCTTCGGCTACCGCATCTTCCCGGTCCGCCCCCTGGTGACCGAGGTGCTGGGCGAAAAAGCCTATCCCGACCTGGAGAGCCTGCCCGAAGTGCCGGATATCGTGGATGTCTTCCGCGCGCCGGAGCATGTACCCGCCATCGTGGACAGCTGCATCAGGCTGGGCATCAGGAGGCTGTGGCTGCAGGACGGCGTGGTGCACGAAGAAGCCGCATCGCGGGCCCGGCAGGCCGGCATCACCGTGGTGATGGACAGATGCATGTTCCGCGACCACACACAGTTATGCGCATGAACGCCGTATAATTGGCGCAGGCAACCGCAACCGTATAACCATGACCCTCAAATTCACCAAAATGCATGGCGCAGGCAACGATTTCGTGGTGCTGGACGGGGTGCGCCAGCAGATCGCACTGTCGCCGGAGCAGGTCCGCTATATTGCGGATCGCCATTTCGGTATCGGTTGCGACCAGATTCTGCTGGTGGAAAGAACCCCGCGCGAGGACGCCGATTTCCGTTACCGCATCTTCAATGCCGACGGCGGCGAGGTTGAGCAGTGCGGCAACGGCGCGCGCTGTTTCGTGCGTTTCGTGCACGACCACAAGCTCACCAGCAAGCGCGAGATCGTGGTGGAGACCAAAAGCGGGCTGATCTCTCCGCGCCTGGAAGACGACGGGCGCGTCACCGTGAACATGGGCGCACCGATCTTCGAGCCTGCACTGATCCCCTTCGTGAGCGACAGCCAGGATGCGATCCAGCCGTTGCAGGTAGGCAACGAGACCGTGCAGATCACCGCCGTTTCCATGGGCAACCCGCACGCCGTGCAAGTGGTCGACGACATCGAGACAGCGCCGCTCTCGACCCAGGGCCACCTGATCGAGACGCATCCGCGCTTCCCCAAGCGCGTGAACGCAGGCTATATGCAGATCGTCGATCGCGAGCACATCAAGCTGCGCGTGTTCGAGCGCGGCGCAGGCGAAACCCTGTCCTGCGGCACCGGCGCATGCGCCGCCGTGGTTGCCGGCATCCGCCGCAGGCTGCTGGACAACTCGGTACACGTCGCCACACGCGGCGGCACCCTCAGCATCACCTGGGCGGGCGAACATTCTCCCGTACTGATGACCGGCCCGGCCATCACGGTGTTCGAGGGCGAGATCAACTTGTAGACGGAATTTGGATTGATAGAGGTGGCCGGATGAGAGCGGAAGACGTAGCGCAATACCTGCAGGACAACCCCCAGTTTTTCGAAGACCATGCCGAGATGCTGTCGCAGATCAACCTGCCGCATCCGCACGGCGGACGCACGATCTCGCTGTCCGAGCGCCAGCTGCTGACCCTGCGCGAACGGGTGAAGGAGCTGGAAAGGAAGCTGCACGAGCTGCTGGAATTCGCCAAGGAAAACGATGCACTGCAGCTCAAGGTGCACCAGTTCACCTGCGCGCTGTTCGGCCCGCACGACCGCGCCACCCTGCAACACCTGATCGTCCACAACCTGCGCGACATCTTCGCCGTCCCGCACGTCGCCCTGCACCTGTGGAAGGACGAGCCGCCCAGCTCCGAAGTGCTGGCGTTCGCCGATCAGCACAAGCAGCCGGTCTGCACCCACCATGCGGTACACGACACCCTGCCCTGGTTCGGCGAAGCCGCCGAGCACCTGCATTCCTTCGCCTACCTGCCGTTGCGCGCCCACGGCCAGACCATCGGCCTGCTGATCCTGGCGAGCGAAGACAAGCAGCGCTTCTACCCGGAGATGGGCACGCTGTTCCTGCAGCGCATCGCCGAGATATTGGGCAGCACGTTCAACCTGCATGTCTGATGCCCGCTGAAGAACACGTCCCCGCCACACTGCAAGGCTACCTCGCCTACCTGAACAACGAGCGCGGCTATTCCCCGCTCACCGCCGAGAACTATGCGCGCGACATCCGCCGCCTGCTGGCGCTGGCCGGCGCGACGCCGCTGGCCGAGCTCAAGAGCCACCACATCCGCCGCTATATCGCGCAGCTGCACGGCAGCGGCCTCGGCGGGCGTTCGCTGGCGCGGGTGCTCTCGGCGTGGCGCGGTTTCTACAGCTACCTGATGCGCGACCACGGCTGCAAGAGCAATCCCTGCGTCGGCCTGCGCGCGCCGAAAGCGCCCAAGACCCTGCCGCATGCGCTCTCGCCCGACGAGGCGGTGAAACTGGTGGAGATGCCGGTGGAGACACCGCTGGACGCCCGCGACAAGGCGATGTTCGAGCTGCTCTACTCGTCCGGCCTGCGCCTCGCCGAACTGGTCAGCCTCGATCCCGTCGACATGGATTTTGCCGACGCCTCGGTGCGCGTCACCGGCAAGGGCAACAAGACCCGCATCGTGCCGCTGGGCAGCCATGCGATCGATGCGCTGAAGGCATGGCTGACGGTACGCGACCAGGTCGCCAAACCGGATGAGACCGCCCTGTTCGTCGGCAAGAACGGCGCGCGCATCAGCCCGCGCACCGTGCAGCTGCAATTGCGCCAGCGCGGCATCACGCAAGGCATCGCCAGCGGCGTGCATCCGCACCTGTTGCGCCACTCCTTCGCCACGCATGTGCTGCAATCCTCGGGCGACCTGCGCGCGGTGCAGGAGATGCTGGGACACGCCAGCATCTCCACCACGCAGGTCTACACCCACCTCGATTTCCAATACCTCGCCAAGATCTACGACGGGGCACATCCGCGCGCCAAGAAGAAAACATGAGCCAGACAAAACCAAGATCGTCTTCCACCCCGCACCGCCAATCGCAGGGCGGCAAGGATTTCCGCAAGCGCGTGCAGCGCAGCAAGCAACAGGGGCAAACACCTGCCAGACAAACCGCGTCATCCCCCCGGACAGGAAATCCTGCGGCCAGGCCCGGCATCATTCTGAAGGCAGAGCGCGAGAAATCCCTGCTGCGCCGCCATCCGTGGATATTCTCCGGCGCCATCGAATACATCGACGGCAAGCCAGCCAGCGGCGACACCGTGCCGGTACGCGATGCCGCCGGCAATTTCCTCGCCTGGGCAGCCTACAACGCCGACTCGCAGATCGCCGCACGCGTGTGGTCGTGGCGGGAGCAGGAGGTCATCGACCAGACCTTCTTCCGCAACCGCATCGCCAATGCCCTGGCAGCACGCCGCACGCTCGGCCTCGACCGCGACAGCAACGGCATGCGCCTGATCCACGGCGAATCGGACGGGCTGCCCGGCCTCATCGTCGACCGCTACGGCGATGTGCTGGTGATGCAACTGGGCAGTGCCGGCCCCGAACATTGGCGCGACACGCTGGCCGACATCCTGCAGGAACTGTGCGCACCCGTTTGCATCTACGAACGCTCGGATTCCGACGGCCGCGAACTGGAAGGCCTGCCCAAACGCAACGGCGCAGTACGCGGCACGCTGCCGGAAAACGTCGAAGTGGTTGAACATGGCATACGCTTCACCGTTGACGTGGCGGAAGGACAGAAGACCGGCTATTACCTCGACCAGCGCGACAACCGTGCGCTGACCGGCACGCTGGCACAGGACAAGGACGTGCTCAACTGCTTCTGCTACACCGGCGGTTTCTCGCTGTACGCGTTGCGCGGCGGTGCAAAGTTGGTGCTGTCCATCGACTCCTCGCAGGAAGCCCTGCAACTCGCCCAGCGCAATGTGGAATTGAACGGACTCGATGCATCGCGCACCGAATGGCAATGCGCCGACGTGTTCGATGCGCTGCGCAAACTGCGCGACCAGAACCGGAAGTTCGATTTGATTGTCCTGGACCCGCCCAAGTTCGCACCCACCGCAGCTTTCGCCGAGAAGGCCTCTCGCGCCTACAAGGACATCAACCTGCTCGGCTTCAAATTATTGCGACCGGGCGGCCTGCTGTTCACCTACTCCTGTTCGGGCGGCATCAGCGACGACCTGTTCCAGAAGATCATTGCGGGGGCCGCACTGGATGCCGGGGTGGATGCGCAGATCGTGAGGAAGCTGCATGCGGCGGCGGATCATCCGGTATTGCTGAGCTTTCCGGAGGGGGCGTATTTAAAGGGGTTGGTGTTACGCGTTGCTTAGGCCATTCGCCGGGTATCTCGGACCGTTCGCCCTGAGCCTGTCGAAGGGTGAACGGCCCCGAACATCAATAGGCCGGCGCCAACCCCACCAACACCAGCGCCACCACCGCCGGTACTGCCTGCACCCACAATATCCTGGCATTCGCTGTAATCGCGCCGTAGAAACCGGCCGTCACCACGCAGCCGAGAAAAAACCGTTGCACGTGGATATCCCCCGTGTGCAGCGACCAGAACAATCCCGCCGCGAGGAAGCCGTTGTACAGGCCCTGATTCGCCGCGAGAATGCGGGTGGCGGCGGCGAATTCCCGGGTGAAGCCGAACGCACGCAGCCCGGTGTGGCTCTCCCACAGGAACATCTCCAGCACGAGGATGTAGACGTGGATGAGTGCAACGATGCCAACCGCGATGTTGGCGGCGGTATGCATCAGTGCAGGCTCACGAAGGGCTTGAAGCCCAGTGTCGACGCGAGCTTGCCGGCCGCATTGCGCGCTTCGTTCTCATTCGCATAAGGCCCCATGTGCACGCGGGTCAAGCCCTGCTTCTGGTACAGGGTGAGCGCCTTGCCGCCGTCGCCCAGTTCGGCGCGCATCTTGGCGAGGAAGCTTTCCGCGCCCTGCGCCGACTTGAACGCACCGAGCTGCAGGAAGACCTTGCCGCTGGCTGCGCCTGCGGTCTCCACCGGCAGGCTGGGGGCGGTCGCCGCGATGGGGGTCACCGTGATCGGTTCGACCTTGACCGGCGATGGCTCGGCGGCGGCCATGACGGGCGCATTGCCGTCGACGGCAATGCTCTCGACTTCCACTTCGGCGCTGCCGTTGTTCACGAAGCCGAGCTTGTAGGCGGCGGCATAAGACAGGTCCATGATGCGCTCATGCAGGAACGGGCCGCGGTCGTTGATGCGCACGATCACGGATTTGCCGTTCGCGACATTGGTGACGCGCGCATAGCTGGGGATGGGCAGCGTGGGATGCGCGGCAGTCATGCCGTACATGTCGTAGATCTCGCCGATGGAAGTGCGTTGCCCGTTGAACTTCTTGCCATACCAGGAGGCGATGCCGCGCTGCTTGTAGTTGCCGGGGGCCTGCAGCGGCGTGTAGGTCTTGCCCAGCGCGGAATAGGGTCGATTGGCGTAGCGGTGCAGCGGTTCGGCCTTGGGCACCGCATCGGGAATGTTGTCGAGGTTGGGTGCATCGGTGCCGGGGCCGTCGCCGGGCAGGTAGCCACCGCTGCCCGCCGCCGGCGCTGCCGTGCCGCTGGCGGCATGCGCCGCCTTGCCGCTGGGACCGGAGATGGCATCCACCACGGGCGCGGCGCTTTGCGTTTCGGACTTCTGTGTGGTGGAACAGGCGCTCACGGCAAACGCGGCGAACAGCACCAGCAACGACCTTGTTTTCATTATCGGCTCCCCTCAGGTTTTAACGAGTTTCTTGTTGGTCTGGATGCTCATCAGGATACCAAATCCGAGCATCAGCGTAAGCATGGACGTACCGCCGTAACTGATCAGCGGCAACGGCACGCCCACCACCGGCAGGATGCCGCTGACCATACCCATGTTGACGAAGGCATAGGTGAAGAAGGTGAGCGTGATGCTGCCCGCCATCAGGCGGGTGAAATAGGTGGAGGCGTTGGCGGTGATGATGAAGCCGCGGCCGATGACGAAGACATACAGGCTCAGCAGCAACAGGTTGCCGATCAGGCCGAACTCTTCGGACCAGACGGCGAAGATGAAGTCGGTGGTGCGTTCCGGCAGGAAATCCAGGTGCGTCTGGGTGCCGTTCATGTAGCCCTTGCCGAGGATACCGCCGGAGCCGACCGCGATCATGCCCTGGATGGTGTGGTAGCCCTTGCCCAGCGCGTCCTGTGAGGGGTCGAGCAGCATCAGGATGCGGTGGCGCTGGTAGTCGTGCATCGCCGACCACAGGAACGGGGCGCTGGCCAACGCCGCCAGTGCACCGCCGATCATCAGCCGCCAGGACAGGCCGGCGAGGAACAGCACATAGAATCCGCTCGCACCGATCAGAATGGCTGTACCCAGGTCGGGCTGCTTCGCAATCAGCGCTACCGGCACCAGCAGCAGGATGGCGGCAACGAAATAGTTCTTCAGTTTCAGCACGGCCTCGTTCTTCTCGAAATACCAGGCCATCATCAGCGGCACCGCAATCTTCATCAGTTCGGACGGCTGGATGGTCGCCACGCCGATGTTGAGCCAGCGCGTGGCACCGTGGCTGGCCACACCGAGCGGCGTCATCACCAGCAGCAACAGCAGCAGGCCGAACACATACATCGGCACGGCAGCGCGCATCAGGTAGTGCAGCGGCATGCTGGCTACCAGCCACATCGCGGTGAACGCAACCGCGATGTTGCCGGCCTGCGCCAGCACGCGCAGCCAGTTGCCGTCGCTGGCGCTGTACAGCAGCACCAGGCTGACCAGCGCGAATCCCCCGAGTGCGCCCAGCAGCACGGGGTCCAGATTCTGCATCAGCCGTTGTTTGAGTTGTCGCGCGTTCATGTTCAGTCGCTCTGCTCCCCGCTCTTCTGCGTCACCGTCTGCAGCGGCTGCGGTATCTTGCCGAGCAGGTAATAGTCCATCACCTTGCGCGCGATCGGCGCGGCGGTGGTGCCGCCGTGTCCGCCGTTCTCGACCAGCACCGCCATCGCGATGCGCGGCTTGTCGGCCGGCGCAAAGGCGATGAACCAGGCATGGTCGCGGTTGTATTCGGAGATCTTCTTCGCGTCGTATTTTTCACCCTGCTTGATGGCGATCACCTGCGCCGTCCCGGTCTTGCCCGCCAGGCGATAGGGAGCGCCGTAGCCGGCGACCGCCGCCGTGCCGCCCGGTTTGGTGACGGCTTCCATCGCGCTTTTCACCAGCTTGAGGTTTGCGGGATCGATCTTCAGGTCGAACAACTGCTTGGGCATGGTCAACACCGGGCTGCCGCTGGCTGGGCGCGTTTCCCGCACCAGGTGCGGCTGGAACGCCACGCCGTCGTTGGCCAGGATCGCCGTGGCGAATGCCAGCTGCACCGGGGTGACCAGATTGTAGCCCTGGCCGATGCCGGCAGAGACGGTATCTCCCGGATACCAAACCTGCTGGTAACGCTTGGCTTTCCATTCTGGCGAAGGCAACAGGCCGGAAGTCTCGCCCTCCATATCGAGGCCGGTCTTCTGCCCGAAACCGAAGCGCGCCAGGTAGCTGTGCATGTTGTCGATGCCCATCTCGGTGGCGAGTCCGTAGAAGTAGGTATCGCAGGAGATGACGATGGATTTGAACATGTCGACGGCACCATGCCCGCCGGCCTTCCAGTCGCGGTATTGGTGCCGGCTGCCGGGCAGCAGGTAATAGCCGGGATCGCTGATGCTGCGCGTGGGCGAGCGCGTGCCGTAATACAGCCCCGCCAGCGCCATGAAAGGCTTGATGGTCGAGCCGGGCGGGTATTGGCCGCGCAGGGCGCGGTTGTTGAGCGGCGTGTCGGGCGAGTTGTTCAACTCGTCCCAGGTGTCGGTATCGATGCCGTCGATGAACAGGCCCGGGTCGTAGCCCGGCTTGCTGACGAAGGCCAGCACTTCGCCATTGGTGGGATCGAGCGCCACCAGTGCACCGCGATATTCGCCGAACGCATTCTCCGCCACTTCCTGCAGCTTCGCGTCCAGCGTCAGCATCAGGTTGCTGCCGGATTGCGGCGCGGTGCGCGACAGCACGCGCACCGCGCGCCCGCCGGCATCCACCTCGACCTGCTCGAAACCGGTCTTGCCATGCAGATCCCTCTCATAGCTCTGCTCGATGCCGGTCTTGCCGATGTAATCGGAGCCGAGGTAGTTGGATACCGCATCGTCCTCTTCCAGCTGGTCGATGTCCTTCTGGTTGATGCGGCCGACATAGCCGATCAGGTGCGAGGTCTGGTCGGTGTACGGATATTCTCGGAACAGGCGCGCCTTGATCTCCACGCCGGGGAATCGGAACTGCTGTGCCGAGATGCGCGCCACTTCCTCGTCGCTCAGCTGGCTGCGTATCGGCATGGTCTCCAGCGTCTGCCGTTCGGTCAGCAGTTTCTGGAAGCGCTTGATGTCCTTGGGCGTGATCTCGACCAGCTTGGAAAGTTCGGCGATCAGCGCGTCCATGTCGGTCACCTTGGCCGGCGCGATCTCCAGCGTGTAGCCGGAATAGTTCTGCGCCATCACCACGCCGTTGCGGTCCAGGATCAGGCCGCGGTTGGGCACAATGGGCACGACGTAGATGCGATTGCTGTCCGCCAGCGTGTGGAAGTAGTCGTGGCGGAAGACCTGCAGGTAAAAGAAGCGCAGCAGCAGGATGAGCAGCATCACTGCCACGAAACCCAGGCTCAACACCAACCGCAAACGGAAATAATAGATTTCGCGCTGATGGTTCTTCAGCTCGACGTAACGATTCATAGTTCGTTCGGATCGCGGCGCGGGCGGCGCAGGGATTGCAGCAGCAGGGTCATCGGGATCCACAGCAGCGCCGATACCGCGCTGCCGAGGAAGTATTCCCACACCACATAGCCGCGCACCTGCCAGTGCACGGCAGCATAGGCGGCATAACTCAGCAACAGCATGGGGAACACGTGCATGGCCTGCTGGCGCAGGTCGAACATCTGCACGCGGCGATGCAGCACGATGCCGCCGAAGGCCAGCACCGTGTAGGCCAGTGCATGCTGGCCGAACAGGCTGGCATCCGCCACGTCGGCGAAGATGCCGACCAGCCAGGCGATGCCCACGCCGACGCGATGCGGCTTGTGCGTGCACCAGTACAACAGCACCAGCGCCACGAAATCGGGGCGCAATGCCAGCGCCCAGCCGTGCCAGGGCAGCCAGTTGAGCATCACCGCCACGAACAGGCTGAACACGATGAAGCTGGTGCTCGCGGGCAGCAGGAACTCCTGGTCTTTGGGCAGGTTGGAACTCACTGCTTCCTCCGTTTCAATCTCTTCCTGGCGCGCTCGGGCTCATCGCTCGTTTCGGTGGCGGCAGGATGCTCGGCCAATTGGGGCAGCCCGGATACGATCAGCAGGGCGCGATGGCGGTCGACCCCGGCCAGCGGCACACAGACGATGCGGGCGAACGGATAGGCCGGGTCGCGCTCGATCTTGACCACTTGCGCCACCGGCAGGTTGGGCGGGTAGGTGCCGTCAATACCCGAGGTGACCAGCACATCGCCGACCACGATATCCGAGCTCACCGGCATGTAGCGCAGCGACATCTCGCCGATGTCGCCGGAGCCGAACACCACCGCGCGCAAGCCGTTGCGCAACAGCTGTATCGGCACGGCATGATCCTTGTCGGTGACCAGCGTCACTTCGGACAGCCAGGGATAGACGCGGGTGATCTGGCCCACCACGCCCTTGTCGTCCACCACTACCTGACCGGCCTGTACGTTGGCCTGCGAGCCCTTGTCAACGAACAGTTTGCGCTTGAAGATGTCGCGCTCGACATAGGCGATCTCGGCCATCTGCATGGGGTAATTGGCGCGCTGCTTGAGTTCCTGCAAGGTACGCAGCTGCTCGTCCTCGGCCTGGACTGCGCGCAGCTGGGTCAATTGCGCGGCATCGGCGTCATGCTGCTGGCGCAGTTGCGCGTTCTCTTCCAGCAGATGTTCCTGCGTCTCGAAATAGACCGCGATACGCCCCATGGTCTCGCCGGGCAAGGCCGTCAGGCGCTGGACCGGGTAGATGATCACGGCCAGCACCTTGCGCGTCGACTCCAGGTACTGGTAGCGCGCGTCGACGAACAGCAGCAGCAGGGAAAGGAGGCTGAAGAAGACGAGACGCGCGGCCGGGCTGGGGCCACGATTGAAGAACCGGAGGGTGCGGGTATCGTCCAATGCGCTACCGCGGGATCAGTCGCTGGTGAAGATGTTGTTGAATTTATCCATGCGCTCGAGCGCTTTGCCCGAGCCGCGCACCACGCAGGTCAGCGGATCGTCGGCGATCACCACCGGCAGGCCGGTCTCTTCCATCAGCAGACGGTCCAGATCGCGCAGCAACGCGCCGCCGCCGGTCAGCACCATGCCCTTGCTGGCGATGTCGGCGCCCAGTTCAGGCGGGGTCTGTTCCAGCGCAGTCTTCACCGCACTGACGATGTTGTTGAGCGGATCGGTCAGCGCCTCGAGGATCTCGTTGCTGGAGATGGTGAAGCTGCGCGGCACGCCTTCGGCCAGGTTGCGGCCGTTCACTTCCATCTCGCGCACTTCGCTGCCCGGAAAGGCGGAACCGATTTCCTTCTTGATCATCTCGGCGGTGCTCTCGCCGATCAGCATGCCGTAGTTGCGGCGGATGTAGTTGATGATGGCTTCGTCGAACTTGTCGCCGCCGACGCGCACCGAACCGGAATACACCGCGCCACCCAGCGAGATCACGCCCACCTCGGTGGTGCCGCCGCCGATGTCCACCACCATGGAACCGGTGGCATCCTCGATCGGCAGGTCGGCGCCGATCGCCGCAGCCATCGGTTCTTCAATCAGTTCGACGCGGCGCGCACCGGCGCCATAGGCGGATTCGCGGATGGCGCGGCGCTCGACTTGCGTGGAGCCGCAGGGCACGCAGATCACGATGCGCGGGCTGGGCGTGAAGATGCTGGATTTGTGCACGCGGCGGATGAACTGCTTGAGCATCTGTTCGGTGACGGTGAAGTCGGCGATCACGCCGTCCTTCATCGGACGGATGGCGGTGATGTTGCCGGGCGTACGGCCCAGCATCTGCTTGGCGGCGAGACCGACCTGCTGGATGACTTTCTTGCCGTTGGGACCGCCTTCCTGGCGGATGGCCACAACGGACGGCTCGTTCAGCACGATCCCCTGTCCGCGCAACCAGATCAGTGTGTTCGCCGTGCCGAGATCGATAGCGAGGTCGTTGGAAAAATAGCCGTTGAAATAACTTAACATGTCAGGTCCTGAAAGGTAGAAGGTATGCGCCCAAGAAGCGCTTTATGATACTCTATCGCGCCTGATTTGATAAAGCATTAAACCCGTTTATGTCCTTAAGTTTAGCCGATGTCGAAAAAGTCGCCCGCCTTGCCCGGCTGGCGATGAACGAGCAGGAACTCCAAGCCGCCCAGGCTCAACTGAACAACATCTTCGGCCTCATCGCCGAAATGCAGGCCGTTGATACTAAAGGCGTTGAGCCCATGTCGCACAGCCAGGACCTGGCGCAGCGCCTGCGCGAGGACAAAGTCACCGAAACCGATCAACGCGCCGCCTTCCAGGCCGTCGCCCCGCAAGTGGAGCAGGGTTTGTACCTGGTTCCGCAGGTCATCGAGTAAACACCATGATCCATTCCAGCCTCGCCCAGCTCGGTGCCGCTCTGCGCGCCAAGAAGATCTCCAGCGTCGAACTGACGCAGGGCTACCTCGACCGTATCGCCACGCTGAATCCGCAACTCAACGCCTATGTCACGCTGAATCCGGAGATGTCGCTGGCGCAGGCGCGCGGCGCCGACGCGCGTTTCGCTGCCGGCACGGCCGAGCCGCTGACCGGCATCCCCATCGCGCAAAAAGACATTTTTTGCGCCAAGGGCTGGCTCACCACCTGCGGGTCGAAGATGCTGCACAACTTCGTCTCGCCTTACGACGCGCACGTGATCGAACAATTCAACAGGGCCGGCGCGATCAACCTCGGCAAGACCAACATGGACGAATTCGCCATGGGATCAAGCAATGAGACCTCGCATTACGGCCCGGTGAAGAACCCTTGGGATACCGCGCGCGTGCCCGGCGGCAGCTCGGGCGGCACCGCGGCAGCCGTGGCGGCGCGTCTGTGCGCGGCGGCCACCGGCACCGACACCGGCGGCTCCATCCGCCAGCCGGCCGCACTGTGCGGCATCTCCGGCCTGAAACCGACCTACGGCGTGTGCTCGCGCTACGGCATGATCGCTTTCGCCTCCAGCCTCGACCAGGCCGGCCCGATGGGGCGCAGCGCCGAAGACCTGGCGCTGATGATGAACGTGATGGCCGGCTTCGACGAGCGCGATTCCACCAGCCTGCAGCGTGCCAGGGAAGACTACACCCGCGACTTGAACAAACCGCTGAGCGGCCTGCGCATCGGCCTGCCCAAGGAATTCTTCGCCGAGGGCATGGGCGCTGACGTGGCCAAGGCGGTGGAAGCCGCCATCGCCGAATACAAGAAACTCGGCGCCACCATCGTCGACATCAGCCTGCCCAACTCCAGGCTGTCGGTGCCGGTGTATTACGTGCTGGCCCCGGCGGAAGCATCGAGCAACCTGTCGCGTTTCGACGGCGTGCGCTACGGCTACCGCGCCCCGGAATACAGCGACCTCGCCGACATGTACGAGAAGAGCCGCGCACAAGGCTTCGGCGCGGAAGTAAAGCGCCGCATCATGATCGGCACCTATGTGCTGAGCCACGGCTACTACGATGCCTACTACCTGCAGGCGCAGAAGATCCGCCGCCTGATCGCGCAGGACTTCACTGAAGCGTACAAGCAATGCGACGTGATCATGGGACCAACCTCGCCCTCCACCGCCTTCAAGCTGGGCGAGAAGGGCGACGATCCGGTGCAGATGTACCTGTCCGACATCTACACCATCGCGGTGAACCTCGCCGGCCTGCCGGGTATGTCCATCCCCTGCGGCTTCGGCGAAAACAACATGCCGGTGGGCCTGCAGATCATCGGCAATTATTTCGACGAAGCGCGCATGCTGAACGTGGCGCACCAATACCAACTGGCGACGGATTGGCATAATCGCGCGCCGCATGGGCTGTAAGGAAACATCATGACCTGGGAAATCGTCATCGGGCTGGAAGTGCATACCCAGCTTTCGACCAACAGCAAGATATTCTCCGGCGCCTCGACCGCGTTCGGTGCCGAGCCGAACACACAGGCCGATGCGGTAAGCCTGGCACTGCCCGGCGTGTTGCCGGTGCTGAACAAGGGTGCGGTGGAACGCGCGATCAAGTTCGGCCTGGCCACCGGGGCGCACATCGCGCCGCGTTCGGTGTTCGCACGCAAGAATTATTTCTACCCCGACCTGCCCAAGGGCTACCAGATCAGCCAGTTCGATCTGCCCGTGGTGGGACAAGGCGCGTTGACCGTCCAGGTCGAGCCGCTGTCCGGCAACGCCAAGCCGTATGAGAAGACGGTGCGCATCACCCGCGCCCACCTGGAAGAGGATGCGGGCAAGTCGCTGCACGGAGATTTCCATGGCATGACCGGCATCGACCTGAACCGCGCCGGCACGCCGCTGCTGGAAATCGTGTCCGAGCCGGACATGTGTTCTGCGGCCGAGGCGGTGGCCTACGCCAAGGCGCTGCACACGCTGGTGCGCTGGATCGGCATCTGCGACGGCAACATGCAGGAGGGCTCGTTCCGCTGCGACGTGAACGTGTCGGTGCGCAAGCCCGGTCAGCCATTGGGTACGCGGCGCGAGATCAAGAACCTGAACTCGTTCAAGTTCATGCAGCAGGCCATCGACTACGAAGTGCAATGGCAGATCGACACCATCGAGAACGGCGGCAAGGTGCAGCAGGCTACCGTGCTGTTCAACCCGGACACCGGCGAGACGCGCGCCATGCGCAGCAAGGAAGACGCGCACGATTACCGCTACTTCCCCGATCCGGATCTGTTGCCGCTGGAAATCCCCAGCGAGTGGATCGAGCGGGTGCGCGGCACCTTGCCCGAGCTGCCGCAGGCCAAACAGGCGCGCTATGTGAACGACCTCGGTCTATCCGCCTATGACGCCAGCATTCTCACCGCCTCGCGGGAGATAGCAGATTTCTTCGAGAGCTCGGTTAATACATTATTTTCGCAAGTTCGCAGTGCCATTAATCTTGGTGCCGCTCCTTCTGCTGAGCCTTACGCAGCAAAGCTTTGCGCCAACTGGATCATCGGCGAAGTCAGTGCGCAGCTGAACCGTGATGGCAAGGACATGAGCCAGTGCCCGATCAGCGCGCAGCAATTGGGCAGCATGCTGCAGCGCATCGCCGACGGCACCATCTCCAACTCCGGAGCGAAGGAAGTGTTCCGCACCATGTGGGCGGAGGGCGGCACAGCAGATGCGATCATCGAGGCCAAGGGGTTGAAGCAGGTTTCCGACAGCGGCGCCATCGAAGCGCTGGTGGACGAGATCATCGCCGCCAATGCCGACAAGGTCGCGGAATATCGCAGCGGCAAGGACAAGCTGTTCGGCTTCTTCGTCGGTATCGCCATGAAGGCCAGCAAGGGCAAGGCGAACCCGGCGCAGCTGAACGACGTCCTCAAGAAAAAACTGGCGGGCTGAGCGCCCGCCAGTTTTCCTGCCGCCTGCAGACGGCAGGCTGTATTCAGGGCGAACCCGCGATCCTCCGCACGGCCCGCCCCGAACGCTCACTTCATTTCAATTTCGACCAGACGCGTTTCTTGACCAGATACAGCAGCGTCGTCAGCACGATCAGGTACGCGATCACATAGTAACCAAGGCGAATCCGCTCTTGCGCGTGCGGGTCGGCCGCCCAGGACATGAACGAGACGATGTCGCGGGCAGTGTTATGGATCTCGGTACGCTGCGCTTCCCCGGCCGCCGTGCTGATGCCCAGAATGTCGGGCATCTTGGTCGGCGGATAATAATGGTTGCCCGTCACCCCTTCCGGGCTGACGTAGTAGCCCACCAGGTAGGAGTAGACATAGTTCACGCCGCCGTCGCGCGCTTTCGCCATCAGGCTCAGGTCGGGAGGTGCCTTGCCGAACGACTGGATGGCGGCATCCTCCGGCATCTGCGCAAGCAGGGGGGTGGAGAGCGGCTGATCGCCGCGCCACGCATCCACCTTGCTCTTGTCCACGCCCATTGCAACCAGGTCGCTGTATTTGACGTATTTCAGGCTGTGGCATGAATGACAGTTGGTCATCAGCGCGTCTGCGCCGCGCGTCAATGTCTGCACATCGTTACCTACCTTGACCGTCTCCAGTTCCGCTTCGGATGCGAACACCGACGTGGCGATGCAGCATGAAGCCAGTATTGTCATGAGCTTTTTCACTGCTTACCTCCATTCTTGCTTTTCTGTTGGCTTTCGCTTTCCATCAGGCTCATCACTGCCGGCGGCAAGCCGCGCTTGACCAGCCAGCGTTCTTCCATCTTCGAGATGAACGGAATGACCAGGAACGAAGCGAAATAACACAGCGTAGCCACTTGCCCGATCACGATAGTCTGGCTGGTCGGCGGTACATAACCGACATAGCCCAACACCAGCATGTCCGCCAGGAACAGGTAGAACTGCAGGCGGTAAATGGGACGGTAACGCGCCCCGCCGGGGATGCGCGAACGGTCCAGATACGGCATGAAGGCGAATATGATCACCGACACGGCCATCGCGACCACGCCGCCGACCAGACTCGGCACTGAACGCAGGATCGCGTAGAACGGCAGGAAATACCATTCGGGCACGATATGGTTCGGCGTCATCATCGGATTGGCCGGAATATTGTTGGCCGGCTCGATCAGGCTGTCAGGTATGAAAAACACGAACACGCTGTACAGGATCAGGAACAGCCCCAGACCGTACAGGTCCTTGATCGTGAAGTAAGGGTGGAACGGGATGTTGTCCTTGGCGGCCAGGTCGATGCCGCTCGGATTGCTGCTCTTGACGGTGTGCAGCGCCACCAGGTGCACGACCACCGCCCCGATGATGATGAACGGGAACAGGTAGTGCAGCGAGAAGAAGCGCGTCAGCGTCGCATCGCCCACGGTGTAATCGCCCCTGAGCCAGACGACCACCTGGTCACCGATGAACGGCGTCGCACGGAACAGGTTAGTGATCACCGTCGCGCCCCAGAAGGACATTTGCCCCCACGGCAGCAGGTATCCCATGAAGGCTGTCGCCATCAGCAACAGCAACAGGCCCTGCCCGGTCCACCACAGCAGTTCGCGCGGCGCCCGGTAGGAGCCGTAATACAGGGTGCGCGCCATGTGCACGAAAATCACGAAGAAGAAGGCCGAAGCACCCATCGCATGCATGTACCGCAACAGCCAGCCGTAATTCACATCGCGCATGATGTGCTGGATGGAGTCGAACGACATCAGCACATCGGCCTTGTAGTGCATCGCCAGGAAGATGCCCGTGGCGACCTGCAACACCAGCACGAATCCGGCCAGGAAACCGAAGTTCCACCAGTAACTGAGATTGCGCGGGGTGGGATAGCCTGTCAGATCATGCTCGACGAAGCTGGTGAGCGGGAAACGCTTATCTATCCAATTAATGACTTTTGTTTTCATGGGAAGGACTCCTAGGCTTTGCCGATGACTATCTTGTTTTCCGCCACGAAGTGGTAGGGCGGTACTTCAAGGTTCTTCGGGGCGGGGCCACGCGTCACGCGACCGCTATCGTCATACTGGCTGCCATGGCAGTGGCACACCCAGCCTGCCCCTTCCATGTTCGGCACGCATCCCATATGGGTGCAGACGCCGATCACCACCAGCCATTCCGGATTCTTGACACGCTTGCTGTCCGGCTCAGGATCGCCGCCGCCGTTGGAGGCTGCCGCTTCCTTGATCTGTTCGGGCGTGCGATGCAGGATGAATACCGGTTTTCCTTGCCAGGCGACGGTACGCAAACCGCCCGGCGGGATCGAGGACAGATCGACCTCGGTCTCGGCTTTGGCCAACACATCGGAACTGGGATTCATGCTTGCTACGAACGGTACACAGGTTGCCGCCACACCTGCACCACCAACCACGGAAGTCAACTTGACCAGAAAATCTCGGCGGTCGCTGCTGCTCAATGCCTCATTCTCCATCTTTCGCTCCTTGAGATTATTGCCGTTTGTTAAATTTGCGTGAATTCTACGCCCGCATACCTGTGCTTGCAACGAACAGGAGGAAGGCGGTAACGACCTGCGGTGCCATGTTGCCGGGCACTCTATAGCATCATTGTGCCAGGGCGCTATAACCCCTTGGGGTAGATGTGTCTTATCCCGGATGGCGGGACTTATGCGGCGCCTTGCTGAAAGCCAGGTCGTAAAGCCAGTTGGGGAGTCGCTTCAGCATCCATCCCGCCAGACCCATCCGCCACGGGACGATGGCGAAGGAAGTGCCGCGCTCGATGGCCCGCGCCATGCGGCGGGCTGCGTCATGCGCTTCGAGGATGAACGGCATCGGGTAGGTATTGATGTCCGTCATCGGCGTCTTGATGTATCCGGGACTGATCGTCACGACCCTCACGCCACTGCCGTACAGTTCCACGCGCAGGCTCTCCAGATAGGTGATGGCTGCTGCCTTGGATGCCGAATAGGCGCCCGAACCGGGCAGGCCGCGCAAGCCGGCGACGCTGGCGATGCCGACCAGGGTGCCGCGGCGCGCTTGGCGCATTGCAGTTAGGAATGGCTGGAAAGTCTTGACCATGCCGAGCACGTTGATGTCCATGATGTCCTGGAACACGTCCTCGTCTTCGACATATTCGGTCAGCGTGCCGCGGCTCACGCCGGCATTGGCGATGACGATATCCGGGATGCCGACATGCGACATGAAGTCGCGCGCCGCCGCCTGGATGGCGGGTGCATCGCGCACATCGAGCGCATAGTCATGGACCTTGCCGGGGAATTCCGCCGCCAGCGCCTGCAGCAATTCGCCGCGCCGCGCGAATGCGGCCACCGTTGCACCGCGTTCGAGGTAATGACGCGCGAGCGCCTGACCGATGCCGCTCGAAGCGCCGGAGATCACCACCTTCAGCATGGGACACTCACTGCAGCAGTGGTTCGCGTACAGCGGCGTTCGATCAATGCCTGTTGCGTTCTGCGCGGGCGATCTTGATCACTTCATCCAGCACGCGGATGGTGTCTGCCGGTTGCAGCCCGGTGATGATGTATTTCCCGTCGACCGCGATGGTCGGCGTACCGCGGATGCCGAAGCTCTGCACCATCTGGTTGCTGCGCACCACCTTGCTCCGCACCGAGAAGGAATTGTAGGCCGCACCGAACTTGGCCGGATCGACGCCATGTCGCGCCACGAAATCGGTGATCTTGCCCTCGTCGCTCAGGTCGATGTTCTGCACGTTCCATGCCTCAAACAGCGCGTCGTGCAACTGCTGGCGCTGCCCCAAGGATTCCAGCGCATAGAACGTATAAGCCATGGGCTCCCAGCCGGCATTGAAGATGGTCGGCACATACTGCAGTTCGACATCCTTGGGCTTCTTCTTCTCCCACTCGGTCAGCAGCGGATGCAGGTGATAGCAATGCGGGCAACCGTAGAAGAAAAACTCCAGCACTTCGACTTTCTTGCCGCTGGTGGTCGGTTGCGGCGGGCTCAGCAATGTATAGCCAGAGCCGCCCTCGGCGTGCGCCCAGGTCGCGCACAGCAATGCCAGCACTGCAACGATCTGCCTGAAGAATCTCATACTCGTCTCCTTATCGATTCACTGCGCCCATTCACTGGGCGCGTTGTTGGGTGGCGATGATGCCGTTCTGCTTCAAAGTTGCGACGGTCCTGCCGGCCTCGTTGCTGTTATACGGGCCGAGGCGCACGCGATGCCATACTCCCTTGTCCGGCAGATTCACCGTCTGGAGGGTGGCCTCGAAGCCGGAGAAGGCCAGCTTGGCTTTCAGTTTCTCTGCGTCGTCGATGTTCTGGAACGAACCGGCCTGCACGTAGTAGACCTCTTTGGAAGCGGCGGCTGGAGGCTGTGCCGGTCTCGGCGCTACGGGCGGTTTCACTGCCGGCTTCGGACTGCTCTTGTGCGCGGTACCGTCCGACTTGTCGGTCAGCTCCTTGTAGAATTCGAAATGCTGTTTGGGTTCGCCCACACCGGAAGCGGCGACGGGCGCCACCACTGCCGGCGCGCTCGCCGGCACCGCGGCAACCTGCGGCGCAGGTTTGGATGGTTCCTTGTTGATAAACGCAGTCGGGTTCTTCTTCAGCACGAACCACGCGACAGCGCCCGCTGCCGCGATACCGAGCACCATGCCGATGAACACACCGGCGACTACCTTGCCCTTATCCCCGCTCATGTACTTTCCTTTGTGTTGTCACATCTTTTCGGGTGCCGAGACACCCAGCAACGCCAAGCCGTTCTTCAGCACCTGCGCCACTGCGGCGATCAGCGCCAGGCGCGCCAGCCTGAGCCTCTCGTCCTCGACCAGGAAGCGCGAGGCATTATAGTAGCTGTGAAAATCGGCCGCCAATTCTTTCAGGTAGAACGCCACCAGGTGCGGCGCAAGGTCTTCGGCCGCGGTCTCGATCACCTGCGGAAAGTCGATCATGCGCTGCAGCAGCTGCGTCTCGTACTCGCTGTCCAGCACGCCGACATCGGCATGCAGCAGCGCGAGGCGGTCGCCGTTCCATTGCGCCAGCACCGTGCTGATGCGGGCATGCGCATACTGGATGTAATACACCGGGTTGTCGTTGCTCTGCGACTTCGCCAGGTCGATGTCGAACACCAGTTGCGAGTCGGGATGGCGCGCGGCGAGGAAGTAGCGCGTCGCGTCGCACCCCACCTCGTCGATCAGGTCGCGCAGCGTCACATAGCTGCCGGCCCGCTTGGAGATCTTCACCTCCTCGCCGTTCTTCAGTACCGTCACCATCTGGTGCAGCACGTAGTCCGGCCAGCCCTTCGGGATGCCGGCATCCAGTGCCTGCAGGCCCGCGCGCACACGGGTGATGGTGCTGTGGTGATCCGACCCCTGCTCGTTGATCACGCGCTCGAAACCGCGCCGCCATTTGTCCAGGTGATAGGCCACATCCGGCACGAAGTAGGTGTAGCCGCCGTCGCTCTTGCGCATCACGCGGTCCTTGTCGTCGCCGAAATCGGTGGTGCGCAACCACAGCGCATCGTCCTGCTCGTAAGTGTGGCCGCTGGCGATCAGCCTGTTCACGGTCTCTTCCACCTTGCCCTCGGTGTACAGCGCGGATTCCAGCGAGAACACATCGAACTCCACCTCGAAAGCGCGCAGGTCCAGATCCTGCTCGCGGCGCAGATAGGCCACCGCGAAATGACGGATCGCCTCGGCGTCGTCCGCATCGCCCTTGCCGGTGATGTGCTGATCGTCTGCCTCGACCGTCTCCTTCGCCATGTAGGCATTCGCCACATCCACGATGTAATCGCCGCGGTAGCCGCCTTCCGGCCACGATGGATGATCTGGTGTGACACCCTTGCAGCGCAGCTGCACCGAGCGGGTCAGGTTGTCGATCTGCTGGCCGGCGTCGTTATAGTAGAACTCGCGCGTCACGTTCCAGCCTGCTGCATGCAACACGCGGCACAGGCAATCGCCCACCGCCGCACCCCGCCCATGGCCGACGTGCAGAGGCCCGGTCGGGTTGGCCGAAACGAACTCCACCCCCACCTTGCGCCCGCCGCCGACATGCACATGGCCGTAGCCCGCACCTGCCTGCAACACGCCATGTACCACCTCCTGCTTCGCGGCGGTGGTGATGAATACATTGATGAAGCCCGCACCGGCGATTTCCACCTTCTCGATGACGCCGGATTTCGGCAACGCCGCGATCAAGGCGTTCGCGATGTCGCGCGGCGCTTTGCGCAGCGGCTTGGCCAGCTGCATCGCCAGATTGCAGGCGTAATCGCCATGCGATGCCTGCTTGGGACGTTCGATGAGGACGGTCGCGCCGCCATGCTCGGGCGCCACCTCGCGCAGCGCCTGCGCAAACAGTTCGGACAGATGGGATTTGAAATTCAGGACAGCAGACATGAAGCAGCACCATTAACATGAATTCGCCTGGCGATTCGTTTTCCCCGCTCCCTCCGGGGGAGGGTTTGGGTGGGGCAAACGCGCACGGCGAATGTTATTTTCAGGGATGGCACACCACCATGCCCGTTAGAGAGGCGCGGATTATAGCACCCAGGCCGCGCCGCTTTGATAGCGCCGGCATCGTTTTGCGGGCACAACATTTGCCGGTCCGCGGTATAGAATGCGCGCCTGCATCCATGCTCATCTTTTAAGGGAAATAACCATGTCTGAAGGATTCCATGTTCACGGCGCCCACGACCATGCGGTCGAGCACGGCGCCCACAGCGGTGACAAACTCGGCGGCCAGGTCGCGATATTCACCGCCATCCTCGCCTCGGTCGGCGCCATCGTCAGCTATCAGGGCGGCGACACCCAGAACCAGGCCATGCTGTTCAAGAACGAGGCCGTGCTGAAGAAGACCCAGGCCTCCGACCAATGGAGCTATTACCAGGCCAAGAGCAACAAGGGGCATCTGATGGAGCTCGCCGCCGACCTGGCCCCAGCCGGCAAGCGCGATTACTACAAGGCGCAGATCGAGAAGTACGAGAACGAGAAGAAAGAGATCAAGGCCAAGGCCGAGGCGCTGGAAGCGGAATCGGAGAAAGCCAACGAGGAAAGCGATCACGCGATGCACCCCCATCACAAGCTGGCGCAGTCGATGACACTGATCCAGATCGCCATCTCCTTGGCCTCCATCACGGTGTTGACGCGCAAGAAATGGCTGTTTGCCGTGGCGGCAATCTCGGCCGCGGGCGGACTGGCCATGTGGGGATGGGCGCTGAGCGTCTAGTGCGATGAAAGAGTTCCTTTACGACTGGGGCGGCGCCAACGTCTGGCTGTTCCATGCCATCAACGACATCCGTTTCGAATGGCTGGACCAGTTCATGCTGCTCGGCACCGCGCTGGGCGACCACAATCTGTTCATACCATATCTCGCTTTGCTGACGCTGCTTGCGCTGGTCATGGTGAGCAGGCCGGCGCAGGATCCCCGGCTTTACCGCCTGCAGGTGACGCGCTGGATGTCGGTGTTTGCCGTGTTCAGCGTCGCCTATCTGCTGGACGGCCTGCTGCTGGGATTCCTCAAGCCCCTGCTGGATTTCCCGCGCCCACCGCTGGCTTTACCGCCGGGCACGGTGAATATCGTCGGCACGCCGGAATACCACCATAGCCTGCCCAGCGGCCATTCGTCCTTCGCCATGCTGGTTGTGGCCAGCCTGTGGCCCGTGCTGAACCGCAAGTGGCGCGTAGCGGGCGTGGCCTTCGTATTGTGGGTCGGCATTTCGAGGAGCAGTCTGGGCGCGCATTTCCCTGCCGATGTACTGGCGGGATTCCTGTCCAGCCTGGCGGTGGTGATGCTGGTTTATGTTGCCGTGCATAAGCTGGTGCAACTGGCCGGACGCCGTCCTGTCGACGCGGGTTGAGCAGGAGCAACTCTAACCCCGCATCGCCTCGTTCCGTCAGCGCCTTGCCTTGACCACCAGGCTCACACCCAGTGCGGTAAGGGCGGTTCCCACCAGAGTCACCGGCGTAATCGGCTCGGAGAAAAGCACCCAGGCCATCAAAGCCGTAGTGGGAGGCACGAGATACAGGAGGCTGGTCACGGTGGTCGCCGCGCCGCGATGGATCAGCATATATAGCAGCGAACTCGCCCCCACCGTCAGGACCAGCACCGACCAGGCCATCGCACCGATAAATTCCGCATTCCAGCGTACGGGCTCGGCTTCGAGCAGCGCCAACGGCAGTGTGACGATCAGGGCGGCCAGGAGCTGCACCGTATTGGCGCTGCGCACATCGCAAGGCGTCACGAATCGTTTCTGGTACAGCGTCCCTGTGGTGATGCTAAGGAGCGCAAAGACGGCCAGGGAAAGATTGAACACTGTTGCTTCGCCGCCCGCCCCGAATTTGCGCGACACCACCAGCACCAGCCCGGCAAAACCCAGCAACAGTCCGGTCCACTGCCGTCGTGTGACGTGGCTGCCGGTGGAAGATAACCAGAATGCGGTCAGCACCGGTTGCAAACCGACGATCAGTGCGATCAATCCCGAACCCATGCCGGCTTTGACGGCGGCCCATACCCCGCCAAGATAGCCGCCATGCATCAGCACACCGCTGACTGACAGATGCAGCCACTGCGCGCGCACCCTTGGCCAGGAGATGCCGGCCAGCACGACCCAGGGAAGCAGGCAAAGGATGGAAAAGGCATAACGTAACGCCAGGAAGGTCATGGGCGGGGCGAGTGGCATGCCATAGCGCGCCACGATAAAGCCGGTGCTCCAGAGCAGGACAAACACCAACGGCATCGCCCGGATCAGGCCGGCTTCGTCGGCACGTTCACTCATTTGGGGAAACCGGGCATTGAACCCGCATAACGCATTAGAGATGATTGCATCACATTCAGACCTGATATTTCACTGCCGCAGAGCGGCACCATCGCTTTTCATACGGCATACAAAATCAGCAACCAGCCTGTATGCCCGAAATTCCAATTTGTGCAGCCAGTACCGCCTGCCCTTGATCACTCCGCCGCAGCCAGCCGTATGGTGTACTGCCCCGATTTCTCGTCCTTCACCAGCATCACCAGCTTGTGCTTCTGCGCATCCTCCATCAGTTCCTTGAAGGAGCGGTAGCCATAGTACGACTCGTTGAAGCCGGGTTTGCGGCGCTGCATGGTGGGTTTAACCATCGAGTACCAGAGCTTCTCGTCCGAGCCGCGTTCGGAGATCAGGCCCTCGACCGTCTCGACCAGGAAATCCATCGCCTCCTGCTTCTTGTCTTCCTCGCCTTTCGCTTCAGCCGGTTTCGCGGCTTCGGCTTTCGCCTTCGGTGGGACCTTCTTTGCAGCCTGTTTTTTCTTCGCTTCCTGCACCCGCACGAGGTCGTCGTAGAAGATGAACTCGTCGCAATTGGCGCTCAGCAGGTCGGAGGTCGAATCCTTCACCCCGATGCCGATCACGTATTTGTTGTTCTCGCGCAGCTTGGACACCAGCGGCGAAAAATCCGAGTCGCCGCTGATGATGACGAAGGTGTCGACATGGGCCTTGGTATAGCAAAGATCGAGTGCATCGACGACCATGCGGATATCGGCGGAGTTCTTGCCACTTTGCCTCACATGCGGGATCTCGATCAGCTCAAACGCCGCCTCGTGCATGGTAGCCTTGAATTCCTTGTAACGATCCCAGTCGCAATAGGCTTTCTTCACCACGATGCTGCCCTTGAGCAACAGGCGCTCCAGCACTTTCTTGATGTCGAACTGTGCGTACTTGGCATCGCGCACGCCCAGCGCCACGTTCTCGAAATCGCAGAACAGGGCCATGTTGGTGATCTCGGGTTGACCTGCCATTGCGTACCTCCTTGGAGCGGGTTGAATTGCGATATGCTCAATGGTATCGCCAAACAGGCCACTGACGAAATTTCAATGATGATCCCGTCACACCGGCGCAGGCCGGTGTCCAGTTTGATCAATACGCTGGATTCCGGCCTGCGCCGGAATGACAATTGATTGCGCCTATACCACTTTCCCGGGATTCATCAGTCCGTGCGGATCCAGTGTCCGTTTGATGCTGCGCATCAACTCCAGCTCCAGTTCACTCTTGTAGTGGGTGACTTCCTCGCGCTTGAGCTGCCCCAGCCCGTGCTCCGCCGCGATGCTGCCCTGGAACCTGGCCACGAACTCGTACACGAGGTGGTGCACTTCGCTCTCATGCCGCTCGATGAACGCCTTGTTCTGTGCCGCATCCGGCATGGAGGTGTTGTAGTGGATGTTGCCGTCGCCCATGTGGCCGAAGGCGACGATGCGCACGCCGGGATAGGCCTTGCGCAGGGCGGCGCTGGCTTGCGCGATGAATTCCGCCACGCGGCTGATCGGCACCGAGATATCGTGCTTGATGCTGAGGCCTTCCCGCTTCTGCGCCTCGGCGATGTTCTTGCGCAGCTTCCACCAGCGCTCTGCGTCATCCTTGTTGGTGGTGACCTCGAATTCGACGATGCCATCGCCGAACGAGTTGAGCGCATAGCGCAGAGCCGCATCCAGCGGTGCCGGCAGCACATCGGCCAGGCGGGTGATGACGATCCATTCGTGCCGGGTGGCGAACGGCTCCTGCGTATCCGGGATGTGCCTGAACACCAGGTCGAGGCAGGAGCGCGAGACGAACTCGAAGGCATCGATCGTGTCGCCGCAGTTGGCACGCAGGTGCGCCAGCAACTCCACCGCGGCGGCCGGGTCGCGCACCGCGATGCAGGCCGTCGCCACCGATTTCGGACGCGGAAAGAGTTTGAGGACGGCAGCGGTGATGATGCCCAGCGTGCCTTCCGCACCGATGAACAACTGCTTCAGGTCGTAGCCGGTATTGTCCTTGCGCAGGCTGCGCAAGCCGTCCCAGATGCGACCGTCCGGCAGCACCACTTCCAGCCCCAGCACCAGGCTGCGCGCTGTGCCGTAGCGCAGCACGTTGATGCCGCCCGCATTGGTGGACAGGTTGCCGCCGATCTCGCAGTGCGGCGCGATGGCGGTGAGGCCGAGCGGGAACAGGCGATCCGCCTGTTCCGGCGCATCGTACAGCGAGGCCAGCTTGCATCCGGCCTCGACGGTCATGGTGTAATTGGTGGCATCCACGTCGCGGATGCGATTCATGCGCGACAGGTTGACGACGACCTGCGGCAGCCCCCCCGCCAGCGGCACCGAGCCGCCGCACAGGCTGGTGTTGCCGCCCTGCGGCACGATGGCCAGCCTGTTCGCCGCGCACAGCTTCACCACTTCGCTGACCTGCTGCGTGTCGGCAGGGAACACCACCGCCAGCGCCTCGTTCGCATAACGGCCGCGCCAGTCCTTGCCGTAGGGCACGGCAGCCGCGCCGGTCAGCACGCCATCGCGGCCCACAATCGCGGCGAAGGATTCCAGTAGTTGCGGTTCTGTCGTCATGGTGTCCAGGCTCCTGTCAGGGTGGCATTGTAGCCCTGTGGGGCGACAGCGTGGAGCCGAGATATTTGCCACTTTGCCGCGAAGCCAGGCAGGACGGGCATGTTCAGACAGGTGGCTCGAAAACCAAGAAAAGACGGCATGCTTCAGCCATATCGCGTGCGGAACGCCTGATGACGGGCTTTGTGGGGCAGGTATGTTTACATCCGGTGATAGGTGCGAGTCACCCTCAAAATAATTCGACTCCAGTACCTATTAACTTACTGCCGGACACTTTGCAGATCACCGGTACCTGCGACATGAGTTGTCACAACCTTCAAAACTCCATCGGATCAACATCCAACACCCACCTCAATCTGCTCGCAGGCAACTCATCCAGCACCGGCTTCCACGCCCGCAGAAACTCCCCCAGCGCCTTGCGCTTGTCGCTCTGCACCAGCAGTTGCGCGCGGTGGTGGTTGGCGCGTTTGGGCATGGCGGCGGGGACGACGCCGTACACTTCGACGGGCAACTTCAATTCCATTGCTGCCGTGCGCGCCTGCTGCAGGAAGGCGTTCACCTCGCCCTGCTGCTTGCCTTCCGCGCTCAGCAGCGCCTGGTACACGAACGGCGGGAAGCCTGCCATCTGGCGCTCGGCCAGCAGGGTCTGCGCCCAGATCTCGTAGTCGTGTGCACGCAGGGCCTGGAACAGCGGATGGTTGGGGAAGGCGGTCTGCACGATCACTTCACCGGCCTTGTCGGCGCGCCCGGCGCGTCCGCCGACCTGGGTGAGTTGTGCGAAGAGCTTTTCCGAGGCGCGGAAGTCGGCGCTGTACAGCGCGCCGTCCGGGCTGATGACGCCGACCAGCGTGAGGTTGGGAAAGTCGTGGCCTTTCGCCAGCATCTGCGTGCCGATCAATATGTCGGCTTCGCCGTCGTGGATCTGTTTGCGCATCGCATTCCATGCGCCCTTGTTGCGCGTGCTGTCGCGGTCCACGCGCAGGATACGCGCTGCCGGAAAACGGGCCTGCAACGTTTCTTCCAGACGCTGTGTGCCGATGCCGACCGGCTTGAGGTCCGCATCGCCGCAGGTGGGGCACGCATGCGGCACGCGCTGCTGTGCGCCGCAGTGGTGGCAGCGCAGGCTGCGGTCTTTCTGGTGCAGCACGAGCTTGCCCGCGCAATGCTTGCACTCGGACAGCCAGCCGCAGGAGGTGCACATCAGCACCGGCGCATAGCCGCGGCGGTTGATGAAGATGAGGCTTTGTTCCTTGCGTTGCAGGCGCGCCTCGATGGCGGTGAGCAGGGGCTCGCTCAGTCCTTCGTGCAACGGCAGTTTGGTGATGTCCATGCAGCGCACGGTGGGCAGGGTGGCGGGCTGCACCGCGCGTTGCGTGAGCTTCAATAATCTGTAGCGCCCGCTCTGTGCGTTGTACCAGCTCTCCAGCGAGGGCGTGGCGGAACCCAGCACGATGGCCACGCCGCGCTGGTTGGCGCGGAAGATGGCCACGTCGCGCGCCGAGTAGCGCAGGCCGTCCTGCTGCTTGAAGGACGGGTCGTGTTCTTCATCGACCAGGATCAGGCCCAGGTTGGGCAGCGGCGTGAAGACGGAGAGGCGCGTGCCCAGCACGATGCGCGCTTCGCCGGATTGCGCCTTGAGCCAGTTCTGCGCGCGTTCGCCGTCGGCGAGGCCGCTGTGCAGGCTGACCAGGTCGACATCGGGAAAGCGGCTGCGGAAGTAGTTCTCCAGTTGCGGCGTCAGGTTGATCTCGGGCACCAGCAGTAGCACCTGCCCGCCGCGCTGCAGCATCTCGTGCATCAGGTGCACGTAGATCTCGGTCTTGCCGCTGCCGGTGATGCCGTGCAGCAGGAAGCAACCGTAGCCTTTTTGTTGCGAGACGGCATCCACGGCCTGCTGTTGCTCGACAGTGAGCGTATGCGCGCCAAGAAGAAGATTTCTTTTCTCGTTTGTCCTTTCTCCCGCTTGCGGAAGAGGATTGCTTTTGCGATCAACCAACTCGATCCAGCCTGCTTCGATCATTGCTTTGAGCGCCGCAGGCGCACTGGGCGACAGGCTGCGCAACTGTGCACCACTCAGGGGCGCCTGGCGCAGCGCCTGCAGGATGCGCTGCTGCACCACACGGCGCTTGGGCAACGTCGCCACATCCAGCGCCCTGCCAGCCTCGCTCAGGGTGTAGTCCAGCGACTGTTTCACGGCAATCGGTTCCACGGCACGCAAACGCGTCGGCAAGGCGGAGAGCACCGTCATTCCCAGAGGGTAGTGGTAATAGTCGCTGCAAAACTGCAGCAGGGTGAGCAATTCTTGCGGTAACGGCGGCACATCGTCTAGCACCTGTGTCACCGGCTTGATGCGCTCCGCCGCAAGATCGGAGCTTTCCGCCCACGCCATCGCCACGCCCAACACCTGTTTGCGCCCGAACGGCACGACCACACGCTGGCCGATCTCGAGCTGCGTTTTTTCACTTGCGACATAGTCGAAAAGTGTTGACAAAGGCACGTCCAGCGCGACGCGAACAATAGGCATGTTAAGGAAAATTTCTCCGGTAATTTCTGCGAAGTTTAGCTAATCGGCTTGAGCCAAATAGGGATTTTTTCTTATGCACATATCCTGTGGATAACTGTGTGGGCAATTACCCGATAAATACGCTAACTGCTAATTGTATATACGGTTTTTTTCTGTCGCCCAAATTCTGCTCAAGCCGATAGATCATTAATAAACAATTGGTTACAGATCAAACGAAAAAGGCCACGAAGATTGTGCTCCGTGGCCTAGCATCGAAACTCGCGCTGTTTATAAGACTGGGAACAGCGCTTGATTATTAATGGTATTTTTTGCTCAACTCATGCACTGCCTGGACCAGCGCAGCGGCATTATCCGGGTTGGTGAACTGCGAAATTCCGTGCCCCAGATTGAATACGTGTCCGCTGCCGTAGCCGTAGCTGGAGAGGATCTTTTCCACTTCGTTGTGGATGACTTCCGGCGTGGAAAACAGCACGGCCGGATCGAGGTTGCCCTGCAGCGCAACCTTGTGGCCGACCTTCTGCCGCGCCACGCCGATGTCCATGGTCCAGTCCAGACCGACCGCATCGCAGCCGATATCGGCGATGCTCTCGATCCACAGGCCACCGCCCTTGGTGAACACGATGCTGGGGATCTTCACGCCGTCGTGCTCGCGCTTCAGGCCCTGCACGATGCGCTGCATGTAGGGCAGCGAGAACTCGTGGTAGGCGGCATGCGACAAGGCGCCGCCCCAAGAGTCGAAGATCATCACGGCTTGCGCGCCGGCTTCGATCTGCGCATTGAGGTACTCCGTCACCGCATCCGCAGTCACACTGAGGATGTGGTGCATCAGTTTCGGCTCCTTGTACATCAAGGTCTTCACCTTGGCGTAGTCATCGCTGCTGCCGCCTTCGACCATGTAGCAGGACAGGGTCCACGGGCTGCCGGTGAAGCCGATCAGCGGCACGCGGCCGTCCAGCGACTTGCGAATCTGCGACACGGCGTCGGTCACGTACTTCAGGTCCTTGCCGATGTCCGGAACGCGCAGTGCCTTGATCGCGGCTTCGGTGGTCAGCGGACGCTCGAACTTGGGGCCTTCGCCTTCGGAAAAATACAGGCCCAGGCCCATCGCATCCGGCACGGTCAGGATGTCGGAGAACAGGATGGCCGCATCCAGCGGGAAACGATCCAGCGGCTGCAGCGTGACTTCCGTCGCCATGTCCGGCGATTTGCACAGGTTGAGGAAGCTGCCGGCGCGCTTGCGCGTGGCACAGTACTCAGGCAAATAGCGACCGGCCTGGCGCATCATCCACAGCGGCGTGTAGTCGGTGGGCTGGCGCAACAGGGCGCGCAGGAAGGTGTCGTTCTTGACTTTGAAGTTCATCGTTTTCTTTTCTTGTTATCGCGGCAGCACGCTGCTGCCCATCAGGTATTCATCCACCGCACGCGCCGCCTGACGGCCCTCGCGGATGGCCCACACCACCAGCGATTGGCCGCGACGCATGTCGCCCGCGACGAATACCTTCTTCACGCTGGTCTGGTAGCAGCCGGCACCGTCGGTGGTCGCCTTGGCATTGCCGCGGGCATCCTTCTCCACGCCGAAGGCATCCAGCACCTGTGCCAGCGGATTGGTGAAGCCCATGGCGAGGAACACGAAATCGGCCTTGAGTTCGAATTCGCTGCCCGGCATCTCGACCATCTTGCCGTCCTTGAACTCGACGCGCACCGCCTTGATCGCCTTCAGCACGCCATCCTCGCCGACAAACTCCTTGGTGGAGATCGCCCAGTCGCGCTCGCAGCCCTCTTCGTGCGAGCTGGAAGTGCGCAGCTTGAGCGGCCAGTATGGCCATGTCAGCGGCTTGTTCTCATGCTCCGGCGCACGCGGCATCACTTCGATCTGCGTGATGGAGGCTGCGCCGTGGCGGTTGGAGGTGCCCACGCAGTCGGAACCGGTATCGCCGCCGCCGATGACGACGACATGCTTGCCGGCGACGTTGATCGGGTTCTTCGCATCGCCCGCCACTTCCTTGTTCTGCGGGATGAGGAATTCGAGCGCATAGTGCACGCCTTTCAGTTCGCGCCCCGGCACCGGCAGGTCGCGCGGCTGCTCTGCGCCACCGGCGAGGATGACGGCGTCGAATTCCTTCTGCAGCTCTTTCGGGCTGATCGTTTTCTTCGCGTCATTGACGATGCCTTTGCCCGGCGCATCCTTTCCGACGAAGGTGCTGGTCTGGAACTTCACGCCTTCGGCGGCGAGCTGCGCCATGCGCCAGTCGATCAGCCGCTTGTCCAGCTTGAAGTCGGGGATGCCATAGCGCAGCAGGCCGCCGATGCGGCTGTTCTTTTCGAACACGGTGACGCTGTGGCCGGCGCGTGCCAGTTGCTGGGCGGCAGCCAGGCCCGCAGGACCGGAGCCGACCACGGCGACCTTCTTGCCGGTCTTCTTCTTCGCGGGCTGCGGTACCACCCAGCCGTTCTCGCCGCCCTTGTCGATGATGGCGTGCTCAATGGACTTGATGCCGACCGCGTCGTTGTTGATGTTCAGCGTGCAGGCGGCTTCGCAGGGAGCAGGGCAGATGCGCCCGGTCACTTCGGGGAAGTTGTTGGTGGAATGCAGCACATCCAGCGCCTGTTTCCAGTTGCCGCGATACACCAGGTCGTTCCAGTCGGGGATGATGTTGTTGACCGGGCAGCCGTTGTTGCAGAACGGGATGCCGCAGTCCATGCAGCGTGCACCCTGCTGCCTGGCTTCGGCATCAGTCAGGTGCGCGACGAATTCGCGGTAATCCTTGACTCGCTGCTCGACCGGCTCGTAACCCTCGCTGACGCGTCGGAACTCCATGAATCCTGTTGGCTTGCCCATTATGCGGCCTCCTTCTGCTGCGCCGCGATCTCGAGCAACGCACGACGATATTCGGTCGGCATGACCTTCACAAATTTGGGCAGGTAAGTCGCCCAGTTATCCAGTATCTGTCTGGCGCGGGCACTGCCGGTGTAGCGCAGGTGCTTTTCGATCTTGCCGCGCAAGGCCGCTTCATCCGCCTTGTTCAGGTGATTGAAATGCACGCGTCCGTGCGCCTCCACCTCGCCGGTCTCGCTGGCCGCGACCTCTTCCGGTACGGCCTCCAGCTGTACCATCGCCAGGTTGCAGCGTTGCGGGAAGGTGCCGTCCTCGTCCAGCACATAGGCGACGCCGCCGGACATGCCGGCCGCGAAGTTGCGCCCGGTCTGTCCCAGCACCACCACCATGCCGCCGGTCATGTATTCGCAGCCATGATCGCCCACGCCTTCCACCACTGCGATGGCGCCGGAATTGCGCACCGCGAAACGTTCGCCGGCGACGCCGCGGAAGAACACCTCGCCTGCGGTCGCGCCATACAGCACGGTGTTGCCGACGACGATGTTGTCCTCAGCCACCAGTTTGCTGTCGTCGGACGGCTTGACGATGATGCGTCCGCCGCACAGGCCCTTGCCGACATAATCGTTGCCTTCGCCTTCCAGCTGGAAAGTGATGCCGTGCGCCAGGAAGGCGCCGAAACTCTGGCCGGCGGTACCGACCAGCTTCACGCGGATGGTATCGTCGGGCAGGCCGGCATTGCCGTGGCGCTTGGCCACTTCGTGCGACAGCATGGTGCCGACGCTGCGATTGACGTTGCGGATCTTCGTTTCGATGGTCACCACGCGTTTCGCGTCCAGCGCCTCCTTGGCTTCCGCGATGAGGTCGTTGTCCAGCGCCTGGTCCAGGCCGTGATCCTGCTCCTCGGCATGACGGCGCGCCACGCTAGCAGGCATTGCGGGCTGATGGAAGATGCGCGAGAAGTCCAGCCCCTTCGCCTTCCAGTGCTTGATGCCCTTGCGCATGTCGAGCAAATCGCTGCGACCGACCAGATCCTCGAATTTGCGGATACCCATCTGCGACATCAGTTCACGCACTTCTTCGGCGACGAAGAAGAAGTAGTTCACCACGTGTTCCGGCTGGCCGGTGAATTTCTTGCGCAGCGCCGGGTCTTGCGTCGCGACGCCGACCGGACAGGTGTTGAGGTGGCACTTGCGCATCATGATGCAGCCCTCGACCACCAGCGGTGCGGTGGCGAAGCCGAACTCATCCGCGCCGAGCAGTGCACCGATCAGCACATCGCGACCGGTCTTCAACTGGCCGTCCACTTGCAGGCCGATGCGGCCGCGCAGCTGGTTCAGCACCAGCGTCTGCTGCGCTTCGGCCAGGCCCAGCTCCCACGGCGTGCCGGCATGCTTCACCGATGACAGCGGCGATGCGCCGGTACCGCCATCGAAACCGGAGATCACGATGTGGTCGGCCTTGGCCTTGGATACGCCAGCAGCCACCGTGCCCACGCCGACTTCGGACACCAGCTTCACCGAAATCGATGCCGCCGGGTTGGAATTCTTCAGATCGTGGATCAGCTGCGCCAGATCCTCGATGGAATAGATGTCGTGGTGCGGCGGCGGCGAGATCAGGCCGACGCCGGGCACCGAGTGGCGCAGCTTGCCGATGTATTCCGACACCTTGCCGCCGGGCAGCTGGCCGCCTTCGCCGGGTTTCGCGCCCTGCGCCATCTTGATCTGGATCTGGTCCGCGCTGGAAAGATATTCCGCCGTCACGCCGAAACGGCCGGAAGCGACCTGCTTGATGCGCGAACGCAGCGAATCGCCCGGTTTCATGGTCAGGTCGGCTTCGATGCGGTTCTTGCCGATGATCTCGGACAGCTTCTCGCCGCCATGCAGGACCTTGAAGCGGTTGGCATCTTCGCCGCCCTCGCCTGTGTTGGATTTGCCGCCGATGCGGTTCATCGCGATCGCCAGTGTGGTATGCGCCTCGGTGGAGATGGAGCCCAGCGACATCGCGCCGGTGGCGAAACGCTTGACGATTTCTTTCGCCGACTCGACTTCGTCCAGCGGCACAGGTTTGCCTGCGGGCTTGATCTCGAACAGGCCGCGCAACGTCATCTGGCGTTCGGTCTGGTCGTTGATCAGCTTGGCGTATTCCTTGTAGGTTGCGTAATTGTTGGAACGCGTCGAGTGCTGCAATTTGGCGATGGAATCCGGCGTCCAGGTGTGGTCTTCACCACGCGTACGCCAGGCATATTCGCCGCCGGCTTCCAGCATGGTGGCCAGCACCGGGTCATTGCCATAGGCTGCGGTGTGCGTGCGCACGGCTTCTTCCGCCACTTCCTTCAGGCCGATGCCCTCGATCTGCGAAGCGGTGCCGGGGAAATACTTCTCGATGAAATCGCTGTTGAGGCCGATCGCTTCGAAGATCTGCGAACCGCAGTAGGATTGGTAAGTGGAGATGCCCATCTTGGACATCACCTTCATCAGTCCCTTGTCGACAGCCTTGATGAAACGCTTCTTGGCATCCTTCACATCCAGGCCGGCCGGCAGTTCCAGCGTCGCGATGGTGTCGAAGGCGAGCCACGGGCAGACGGCTTCCGCGCCATAGCCTGCCAGCAGGGCGAAGTGATGCACTTCACGTGCAGAGCCCGTGTCCACTACCAGGCCGGTACTGGTGCGCAGGCCAGCCTTCACCAAATGATGATGCACGGCAGCTGTCGCCAGCAGGGCCGGGATCGCCACGCGCGCCGCACTCATGGCACGGTCGGACAGGATCAATACGTTGTAACCCTTGGCGACAGCCTTCTCGGCTGCCTTGCACAGAGCGGCGATCGCCTTTTCCGCGCCCGCCGCGCCATCCTTGACCGGATAGGTGATGTCCAGCACCTGCGACTTGTAGACACTCTTGGTCAGCTTCTCGATGTCATACAGCTTGGCGATATCTTCTTCCGACAGTACGGGCTGATGCACTTCCAGGCGCGGCGCCGGTTTGGTCTCGTCGATGCCCAGCAGGTTGGGCTTGGGACCGATGAAAGAGGTCAGCGACATCACGATCTCTTCGCGGATCGGGTCGATCGGCGGGTTGGTCACTTGCGCGAACAACTGCTTGAAGTAGTTGTACAGCACCTTGTTCCTGCTCGACAGCACCGGCAGCGCGGCATCGGCCCCCATGGAGCCGATCGCTTCTTCTCCCGCGCTGGCCATCGGCAGCATCAGGAACTTGGTGTCTTCCTGGGTGTAACCGAAGGCCTGCTGGGTATCGAGCAGACTGGCTTCGTTCTTGAGCGTGGCTTTGGACTTCGGCAGGTCGTCGAGGTAATGGCGTGATTGTTCGATCCACTTACGGTAAGGTTTGGCGGTGGCAATCTGCTGTTTCAGCTCCGCATCGTCCACGATGCGGCCGGCCTGCATGTCGATCAGGAACATCTTGCCCGGCTGCAGGCGCCACTTCTTGACTACCTTCTGTTCGGGAATCGGCAATACGCCCATCTCGGATGCCATCAGCACCACGTCGTCGTCGGTGATCAGGTAACGCGCCGGACGCAGGCCGTTGCGATCCAGCGTCGCACCGATCATGCGGCCGTCGGTGAAGGCCACGGCGGCCGGGCCGTCCCACGGCTCCATCAGCGCGGCATGGTATTCGTAGAAGGCGCGACGCTCTTCGTCCATCAGAGGGTTGCCGGCCCAGGCTTCGGGGATCAGCAGCATCATCGCGTGCGGCAGCGAGTAGCCGCCTGCCACCAGCAGTTCCAGCGCGTTGTCGAAACAGGCGGAGTCGGACTGGCCTTCGACGATCAGCGGCCACAGCTTGTCCAGATCCTTGCCGAGGAACTTCGACGACATCGCGGCATGGCGCGCCGCCATCCAGTTGACGTTGCCGCGCAGCGTATTGATCTCGCCGTTGTGCGCGATCATGCGGAACGGATGCGCCAGGTTCCAGGTAGGGAAAGTGTTGGTGGAAAAGCGCTGGTGCACCAACGAAAACGCGCTGACCAGCGCCTTGTCCTGCAGATCGAGGAAGTATTTGCCGACCTGGTCGGCCAGCAGCATGCCTTTGTAGACGATGGTGCGCGACGACATGGAGGGGGCGTAGAACCCTTTGCCCTGCTCTTTCGGCAAATTGCCGATTGCATGTTCGGCGGTCTTGCGGATGACAAACAGTTTGCGCTCGAAGGCATCCTGATCGGCAGTCTTCTTGCCGCGACCGATGAACACCTGGCGCACACAGGGTTCGACCGCTTTCACGCTCTCGCCTAGGCCGCTGTTATCCACCGGCACATCGCGCCAGCCCAGCAGTGTCTGCCCTTCGGCCTTGATCTTGTCGGCGATGATTTTCTCGCAGGCAGCGCGTGCTTTCGCATCGCGCGGCAGGAACAGCATGCCGACGCCATATTCCCCGGCTGGCGGCAGTGCCACCCTGGATTTCTCCAATGCCTTGCGCAGGAATGCATCGGGGATCTGGATCAGGATGCCGGCACCATCGCCCGCCAGCGGATCGGCTCCGACTGCACCGCGGTGCGTCAGGTTCTCCAGGATCTGCAAACCCTGGCTGACTCGATCGTGACTGGCTAACCCCTTGATATGTGCGACGAATCCGACACCACATGCATCGTGTTCTTGACGTGGGTCATAGAGACCCTGCTGCGCTGGCAACGAAGAATTGCTCACCTTGTTCCTCACCTCGATCATCCGACAATTGGCGGCTTAGGCCGCCTTCCAAATATTCATGCGAAAGGGCGGGAATGCTACCTTAATCCGGGGGGGGAGGGCAACCTGCTGCTCAGATCTCTTCTATGGCGAAGATGCGCCGATGTTCGCGGATGGCATAACGGTCGGTCATGCCGGCGATGTAATCCGCTACCGAGCGAGTGTGCCCGGACTCAGTCGGCGGCTTGAACTGGGGGGGCAGCAGTCTGGGATCTTCGGTGAAGGCCTCGAACAGGTCGCCGATGATACGGCGCGCCTTCGCCGTCATGCGCATCACCAGATAGTGGCGGTACAAATGGGTGCGCAGGAAGGTCTTGAGTTCGCGGTTGAGTTCGTGCATCTCGTCGCTGAACGCCACCAGCGGCGGCGCATGGCGGACATCGTCCACACTCTGCGGCGCAAGCGTGCGGATGTTGTGTTCCGTCTGCCCGATGAGGTCGGTGACCAGGGTATTGATCATGCGGCGCACGGTTTCGTGCACCACCCGGCGCTCGGCCAGGTCCGGATAGGCTGAGCGCACCTCGTTCAAATGCCGCGCGAACAAACGTACCGAGCTCAGCTGCTCCAGCGTCAGCAGGCCCGAACGCAGGCCATCGTCCACGTCGTGGTTGTTATAGGCAATCTCGTCGGCGAGATTGGCGATCTGCGCTTCCAGCGATGGTCGCTGGTTCTTGAGGAAGCGCTCGCCCACTTCACCGAGCCGGGCCGCATTCTCCGCCGAGCAGTGCTTGAGGATGCCTTCGCGCGTCTCGAAACACAGGTTGAGGCCATCAAACGGGGCGTAACGCTCTTCCAGCACGTCCACCACGCGCAAGGATTGCAGGTTGTGTTCGAATCCCCCGTAGTCCTTCATGCAGGTGTTCAGCGCCTCCTGTCCGGCATGCCCGAACGGCGTGTGGCCCAGGTCATGCGCCAGCGATACCGCCTCCACCAGGTCTTCGTTCAGCGCAAGGCGCCGGGCGATCGAGCGCGCGATCTGGGCGACTTCGATGCTGTGGGTGAGGCGGGTGCGAAACAGGTCGCCCTCATGATTGACGAACACCTGTGTCTTGTATTCGAGACGCCGGAATGCGCCGGAGTGGATGATGCGGTCGCGATCGCGCTGGAATTCGCTGCGTCCCGGCGGCGCAGGTTCAGGGTACCGCCTGCCGTGCGCGCTGGCGCTGACCGCGAATGCGGCAAGCTGCATCTCAGCCACTGCATGCCTCCAGCGTCTGCTCCAGCAGGGCTTGCGGCACGTCGCCCGTCAAAACCGCCTGCCCCAGTGATTTCAGCAGTACGAAACGGATCTTGCCGCCCGCCACTTTTTTATCCATCCCCATCAGTTGCTGGTATTTCTCCGCCCCCAGCCTGGGAGCGACGACCGGCAATCCGGCACGCTCGAACAGCTTGCGTACGCGCATCACTTCTTCTGCACCCAGCCAGCCAAGGCGCCGCGACAGGTCGGCAGCCATGATCGTCCCTGCTGCGACACCTTCTCCATGCAGCCAGACGCCGTAGCCCATGCCGGTCTCGATGGCGTGGCCGAATGTGTGTCCCAGATTCAACAACGCGCGTTCGCCGCTCTCGTGCTCGTCCGCCTCGACCACTTCGGCCTTGTTCTGGCAGCTTCGGGCGATGGCATATTGCAGTGCGGCGGTATCGCGCGACAACAATTTCTCGATGTTGATCTCCAGCCATTCGAGGAAGGACAGGTCCCGGATCAGACCATACTTGATGACTTCGGCGATGCCTGCGCGCAGCTCCCGGTCCGGCAGGGTGCCCAATGTAGCCGTGTCCGCCAGCACGACGCGCGGCTGATAGAACGCCCCTATCATGTTCTTGCCCAGCGGATGATTGATGCCGGTCTTGCCGCCCACGGACGAATCCACTTGCGACAGCAACGTCGTCGGAATCTGGATGAACGGCACACCGCGCAGGTAGGTTGCCGCAGCATAGCCGGTGATGTCGCCGATGACGCCGCCGCCCAGCGCGATCAGCGGTGTGCTGCGCTCGCTGCGCGCCGAAAGCAGGGCATCGTAGATAGTGTTGAGCGATTCGCCGTTCTTGTATTGCTCTCCGTCCGGCAGCGTGATGGATTGCACCCGCACCCCGTGCGATTCCAGCCCCTTGCTCAGGCGCTCAAGGTACAGCGGCGCCACCGTGGTGTTGCTGACGATCATCGCGCGCTTGTTCGGGATGTGCGGCAGCAACAGCTCGGCATGATCGAGCAGGCCATCCCCGATGTGGATGGGATAACTGCGTTCGGCCAATCCGACGCTCAAAGTCTGCATCGTTTTTTCGCTTCCTGTCATTTGCCTCAGCTCTTCCAGTTTGTGTTGCAGCCGCTCCAATAATATCTGTACGCTTTGCTTGCCGGTATGAATGACGATGTCTGCCGCCTCCATGTAGAGAGGATCGCGCAGGTCGTACAGTTCCTGCAATTTGGCTCGCGGATTCGCGGTCTGCAGCAGCGGGCGGTTATGGTCGTGGCGCGTACGCTGCCACAGGTCGTGCACATTGCTTTTCAGATACACCACCACGCCATGTTGCCGCATCAGGAGCCGGTTCTGTGCGTTCAGGACGGCGCCGCCCCCGGTTGCCAGCACGATGTCGTTTGCGTCGAGCAGTTCCTGGATCACGCTGCTCTCGCGTACCCTGAATCCCGCCTCGCCCTCGACATCGAAAATATGCGGAATGGTGACGCCGGTACGCCGCTGTATCTCTTCATCGCTGTCGATGAAAGTCTTGCCGAGTTGCCTGGCCAGCAGCTTACCCACCGTCGTCTTCCCGGCACCCATCATCCCGACCAGAATGATATTGCCGGAAGCCCTCTTGTCTGCCGTCGTGTTGCTCATAGGCACAATTGTATCGGAAACGGCGCGCTTCTCCCGCGCCAAAAAGGAAAGCCCGGCAGCGCCGGGCTTCGCATCTGCCTGCGGGATTGCTAATTCATGCCCAGACTGTCCTTGACGATCTTGGGCGTGATGAAGACCAGCAGCTCCTTCTTCGCATTGGTCACATTATCTTGTTTGAACAGCCAACCGATGATCGGGATATCGCCGAACAATGGAACCTTGGCCGTAGAGCTGGATTCGTCTTGCGTATAGATACCGCCGATCACCACCGTACCACCATTGTCGACCAGAACCTGCGTATCCACTTTTTTGGTGTTGATGCTGGGAACACCGGAATAGATGTTGCCCACCGTATCCTGATGCACGAGCAACTTCATGCCCACCCGATCTTCCGGCGTGATCTGCGGAGTCACAGTGAGGCCCAGCACCGCATTTGCAAAAGCGATGGTGGTAGCACCGCTGCTGGTTGCCATCGGATAGGGGATCTGCACGCCTTGTTCGATGGTTGCCGGCGTCTTGTCCCCTGTCAGCACGCGCGGGCTGGCGATATTCTTGGTTACGCCATCCAGCTCCGAAGCAGTCAGCTCCAAGGTCAGCGTCTTGGTGGCAGCCGCATTGAAAAGTGACAAGGTGACTCCACCTGTCCCGAACGGCGATCCGACCGTACTCATGCTTCCGCCAGCTCCATTTGTAACCGCACCACCAGTCCCAGCTACGACCGAACCCAGCTGCCCGTTACCGACCGAGAATCCCGGGGTCGCGCCTTGATAGCCGAGTCGCCCGCCAATTGTTCGATTGAAGGAATTGCCAGCTTCCACGAAGCGTGCTTCGATCATCACCTGACGCACCGGCACATCCAGTTGCTTAACGAAATTGCGCACTTCTTCGAGCCGGGTCGGTGTGTCCTGGACGAACAAGGTATTGGTGCGCAGATCGGAGACGGCAGAACCGCGCTTTGAAAGCAGGCCGGTATCCTTGTTCTTGAGCAAAGTCGCAATATCCAAGGCCTTGGCGTAGCTGAGCTGGAAGCTCTCGGTGTGGGTGGGCTCCAGTTCGCCGATTTCCTGGCGTGCGGTCAGGTCGATCTTCTCTTTGCTGGCAATCTCTTCGCGCGGCGCCACCTGGATGACATTGCCGTTCTTGCGCATGTCCAGCCCCCGGCTTTGCAGGATGATGTCGAACGCCTGGTCCCAAGGCACATCCTTCAATCTCAGCGTCAGATTGCCCGAAACCGTGTCGCTGATCACCATATTCAGGCCGGTAAAGTCGGCTATCACGCTCAACGCTTCGCGAGTGGAGATATTCTGGAAATTCAGGGTGAGCTTTTCACCCGCGTAGCCCTGCTGGTTGCCCTTCACCAGCTTGTTCGGGTCTTCTACGACGGATTTAATCTCAATAATGAATTTGTTGTCCGTCTGGTAGGCAGAGTATTCCCACTGCCCCTTGGGCTCAATCGCCAGACGTACGTTATCCCCATCTGCAAATGCGTCGACCAGTTGAACCGGTGTGCCGAAATCAGTCACATCCAGTTTGCGCTGCAAATTACGCGGCAGGTTCGTGCCCTGGAAATCAACCAGCAACATGCGCCCCTGCTGCTTGATGTCGATGCCGATATCCGTGTCGGAAAGATCAACCTGCACCCGGCCCTCGCCGTTCTTGCCGCGGTGGAAATCGATATCGCGCAGGCTGTGTTTTTGCTGCATCCCCTGTTTCGCATCGGCGAAATGCGCAAGCACGGTATCTCCGCCCGCTACACCTTTGCGCTGCAAGGTGATCAGCAGGTTGTTGCCATCGATTCGCGTCTCATAGCTGAGCATCTGCGCCAGATTGACCACCAGACGCGTACGATTGCCGGCTTGCACAATGTTGGCGCTGCGCAGGTCGCCCTCGCCAAACTCCTGGGTTGATTTCCCCAGCCCGTTCTCGGTGCCGGCAAAGTCGAAAGCGATCCGCGGCGGCGTATTGATGGCAAACGTGGCAGGCTGTCCGCCAGGTGCGGTTTTCAAGCCGACCGTAATCACCACCTTGCCGCCCGGCTCATTGTTCGCGCTCAAGGATTGGATGCTGTTCAATGCATCCGCATTCCCAGACTCCTGAGCCTGAACAATAGGCGCGTTCAACAGCAAGGACACCGCTAACAATCGGATGACGCCCAGAACCGGATTGCTGACTTGTTTCATAGTATTTGCTCCTAAATCATTCGACCAACTGCAGGCTACTCTCGCGTTCGGACCAGTCGCCCACGCTGTCTTGCACCATTTCCTTGATTTTCACTTCAGTTTCGGTCACCGAGGTGATCTGCCCGAAATTCAACCCAATGTAATTCCCTGCTTTAACGCGGTAGAGTTTGCCTTCGGTTGAGCGGATCACCGCCTGACCAACGCCTTTTTGGGACAGATAACCCACCATTTTCAGGCTCTCCAGGGGAAAATCTTCCAGTTCTTCTTTGGGGCGATTCAAGTTGGGCTGATTCTGTCCGCCATGCGCCGAACTCCTCGCATCCTGCTTGCGCGGCTTGAATGGGTCAGGCAGATTCGAATCGTTGTCGTAACTGAAAGGCTCATAGGGTTTTATATCCGGCGGCGGCGCAACCTTGCCGCGCATATCCGCCCCGGCATTCTTGACGAAATCGCGCAAATCCTGAAATTCCTCCCCGCCGCAACCGGCCAGCAACAGCGATGCCAGAAAAATGTAGCGCGAGATTCTCATTTCCTTGCTCCTGCCTTGGCAGCCCGCTTCTGTGCAGCCAGCTCATCTTCGTCCAGATAGCGATAAGTCCTTGCAGTTGCATCCATCGACAGCACCCCGCCCGCTCCGGGCGCTATGCTGATATCGTTCAGCGTAACGATTCGCGGCAACTGCGAGATATCGCTGGCAAATTTCCCCAAATCATCATAGTTCCCTGTCACCTTGATGGTAATGGGCTGCTCGGTAAATACTCCCGTCGCAACTTCTGGTCCTGGTCTAAATAAATCAAATTGCAGGCCTCGCCCCAAACCAGCCTGATTGATGTCGGTCAGCAACGCGTCCATTTCCGATTTGCTTGGCAACTGCTTGAGTAGCGCACCAAACGATTGCTGTGTATCGATCAATTGTTTTTTGATGATATCCAGATTGATCGCTTCGCGTTTTTTCGTCAGGAAAGTCTCCCTCAACTGCTCCTCTTCCTGCTGGGCCGCCTTCAGGTCGCCCCATTGCCCCTGCCAGTCAAATACCGCTCCGGCGGCGACAATCACAAGAAACATTGCACCAAAAGCGGCAAACTTTACCAGCCAAGGCCAGCTGCCCGGCGTTTTGGGATCGATGTTCTTCAGTTCTTCGATAAGCTTCATGTGTACCCCTTAGCCTTTCCCGCCCGTTGCAGCCGGTGTTGCAGCAGCAGGCGCTGCGCCTTTGGTCAGGTTAAAGTTGAGGGAAAACTCGCTCAGGCGCGTACCGCCAACAGTCGTAGCATGCACCTCAATCAGAGTCGGGGTATCCAGCCAAGGAGAGTCCTCGATCGAGCGCATCAAGGTGGAGACCCGGGCACTCGACTGGGCGTAGCCAACTATGCTGATTCTGTACCCAGTCTGCTTGAGGCTCTTCAAATATACGCCGTCCGGCAATATCCGCAGCATCTGGTCTAACAGATGAACGACATCCGAACGCGTGCTCTGCAGATTCTCGACCACCGTCTTCCTGGCCAGCAACGCCTGGGTCTGTTCGCGCAACTTCCTGATCTCTTCGATCTGCTTGTCAAGCACCGTTATCTCTTGCTTCAGATAGGCATTGCGGCGTTCCTGATAGGAAATCTGCGTGCTGATGGCTACATGGACAAAACCGACAATCACGCCACCCAACACCAGCGAAATGGCACTCAGTATGATGAATTGCAGTTGACGGGCTTTTCGCTTTTCTGCGCGGTGCGGCAGTAGGTTCACGCGTATCATGATGGATCGAATCTCCGCATAGCCAAACCACATGCAATCATCAGCGCCGGTGCATCCATCTGCAGCTGGCGCGGCTTGATGCGACTGGACAGCGTCATCAATTCAAACGGATTCGCCACCAGCGTGCTGACCTGTGTGCGAGTCGCCACGGCCTCATCCAGCCCCGGCAGGGCGGCACATCCGCCGGCCAGCACCACATAGTTCACTTCGTTGTACTGCGTCGAGGTAAAGAAGAACTGCAGCGCGCGCGAAACTTCCATGGCAACGTTCTCGCGGAAGGGAGACAACACGTCGCTTTCGTAATTCTCCGGCAGCCCGCCGTTGCGCTTGGCCGACTCGGCCTCTTCGGCCGACAGCCCGAAGACCCCCTGGATCTGCTGTGTGAGCTGTGCTCCGCCCACCTGCTGATCGCGCGCGTATATCGATTGCCCATTACGCAATACGTTCACATTCATGACATATGCACCGATGTCTACCAAGGCCACGCATTGATCTGCCGCACCGCCCGGCAATTGGCTGCGTATCATGTCAAACGCCGCTTCCGCAGCATAGGGTTCTACGTCCACCACGATGGCCTTTAACCCGGCAGACTGCGCCGCCGCCACGCGATCTTCGACATTGGCCTTGCGCGAAGCAGCCAACAGCACTTCGACTTCATCCGGGTTGTTCGGCGCCGGGCCGATCACCTGGAAATCCAGGTTGACCTCTTCCAGCGCAAAAGGAATGTATTGATTGGCCTCGCTCTCGACCTGGTACTCCAGATCATCTTCGCGCAGGCCGGCGGGTAACAAAATCTTTTTGCTGATCACCGCTGCGGCCGGCAGGGCCAGGCTGACGTTCTTGATACGCGACCCCAGCCGCTTCCAGGCGCGCTTCACCGTTTCCGAAACCGCATCCAGGTTATTGATGTTGCCATCGCTCACCGCGTCGGGCGGGAGCATCTCGATGGCATAGCGCTCGACCACATAACCAGCCTTTTTGGGCGCCTGACTCAATTCCACCATCTTGACAGAAGACGAACTAATATCCACCCCGATCAAGGGCGGCGTTGAGGTAGTCAGAAAGTCTAATGGGATATCAAAATTTCCTTTGATCATAGACTGGTTAGCGCTCTTCCGTACTAAAGTGGTTTAAATCCTAGCAATAACTCCCACGAGTGTAAAGTTTTTTTTATGCGCTCGTTTTCTGTGCACCAAACGATATAATTACATAAATATATAACTCAAACATTCGTCATGACCTCTCGTTGGTGGTTTTATCCCGCGCTTGTCGTACTCGTCCTGCCCCTGTTGCCGATTCTGCTGCTCGTCTTTGCGGCGATAGTCACCTATCCCACACTGCCTTCGCTGGAAACGCTGACCGACTATCGCCCCAAAATGCCGCTGCGCGTTTTCAGCGCGGAAGGCACGCTGATCGGCGAATTCGGCGAAGAGCGCCGCGAGCTGGTCAAGATAGACGACGTGCCGGTCCTCATGAAAAAGGCCATTCTGGCCGCAGAAGACGACCGCTTCTACGAACATGGCGGCGTCGACTATATCGGCGTGCTGCGCGCGGCCTACTCCAACTTTACTTCGGGCGGGGTCAAGCAGGGGGCCAGCACGATCACCATGCAGGTGGCGCGGAACTTCTTCCTTTCCAAGGAAAAAACGCTCTCGCGCAAATTCAACGAAATGCTGCTTTCGTTCAAGATCGAGCATAACCTGACCAAGGACGAGATCCTGCAGCTATACATCAACCATATCTATCTTGGGCAACGTTCCTACGGATTCGCTTCTGCCGCCCAGGTCTATTTTGCCAAATCGCTCAACCAGCTCAGCCCCGCCGAGATGGCAATGCTGGCAGGCCTCCCCAAGGCGCCCGCCACCTTCAACCCGGTGGTGAATCCGGAGCGCGCCAAGCTGCGCCAGATGTACATCCTGCGCCGCATGCACGACCTTGGCTACATCACCAAGGAACAATTCGAGCAGGCACAGAGCGAACCCATCGTAACGCGGCAAGCAAACCGCCACCAGGAATATCCTGTCAACGCCAGTTATGTCGCCGAAATGGTGCGCCAGGAAATGTATGACCGCTTCCAGGACGACGCCTATACCCAGGGCTACAGCGTATACACCACGATCCGTGCGCAAGACCAGGCCGCTGCCTATGCCTCAGTGCGCAAGGGCGTGATGGAATACGACCATCGTCACGGCTATCGCGGACCTGAAGGCTATGTCGACCTGAAAAAGAACAACACCGACGAACTGCTGGACGAAGCCCTGGAAGACGTGCCGGACAGCGACGACCTCATTCCGGCCATCGTGCTGTCCATCAACCCCAAGGGCATTCGCGTCCACTGCAAGGGCGGCCAGATCGTGGAAGTTCGCGGGGAAGGATTGCGCTTCGCGCAACAGACGCTGGGCAACAAGCTGGCGCTCAACCATCGCATCCGCAATGGTTCACTGATCCGTGTCTACAAGAATGACAAGGACTTCTGGGAAATCACCCAGCTGCCGCAGATCGAGTCCGCCTTCGTTTCGGCCAATCCCCGCGACGGCGCCATCTATGCGCTGGTCGGCGGCTTCGATTTCTATCGCAACCAGTTCAACCATGTCACCCAGGCATGGCGGCAACCCGGCTCCAGTTTCAAGCCTTTCATCTATTCCGCCGCGCTTGAAAAGGGTTTCACCCCTGCGTCGATCATCAATGACGCCCCGCTGGTGATCGATCTCTCGCAGACCGGCGAAGAGCTGTGGCAGCCAAAGAACTTCGAAGGCGGTTTCGATGGTCCGATGCGCATGCGCCAAGGCCTGGTCCGCTCCAAGAACCTCGTTTCCATCCGTATCCTGCAGGCTATCGGGCTTGAGTACGCGCAAGACTATGTGACCAAGTTCGGCTTCGACAAGGACAAGATCAAACCCTTCCTGACGATGGCACTCGGGGCCGGCTCGGTAACGCCGATGCAGCTGATGGGCGGTTATTCGGTCTTCGCCAATGGCGGCTACCGCATCATGCCCTATTTCATCCAGCGCATCGAGGATGGACAGGGCAAGGTCATTTCGCAGGCGGCGCCCGTCGTTGCGGGCCAAGGCGCCGAACAGGTCATCGATGTGCGCAACGCCTTCACCATGGTCAACATGATGCAGGATGTGGTGAAACATGGCACCGCCATACGCGCCATGGAGCTGGGACGGCAGGATCTGGCCGGCAAGACCGGCACCACCAGCGACTCGATGGATGCCTGGTTCGCCGGCTTCCATCCCACCCTGGTCGCCGTGACCTGGATCGGTTATGACAATCCACAAAGTCTGGGCGAAAAGGAAACGGGCGGAGGCGCGGCATTGCCGATCTGGATGGGCTACATGGAAAAGATGCTGAAAGGCGTGCCCGAGATCGAATACTCGATCCCGGATCATATTGTCACCGCGCGCATCAACGATAACGGCTTGCGCGACCCCAACGGCACCCACACCGAATACTTCTACGAAGAAAACCTGCCTCCGGAGCAAGGCGAAAGCGTTCCGGATAGCAGCAAGCCGGCGGAAGCGGGCGGACAACTTTTCTGATAAAAAGATGGGCAAACCTCACCCGCAACGCCGCGACCTGATGCGCGAACAGCTCGCCCATATGGCCGCCAAATTGATGGCCGAAGACGGCATCACCGATCACGCCTACGCCAAGCGTAAGGCCGCGCGCCAGCTCGGCGCATCGGACACCCATCACCTGCCCAGCAATCAGGAGGTGGACGATGCCTTGCACAGCTATCGCGCACTCTACCAGCAGGAAAGCCACCCCGGCGTCCTGCACCAGCTGCGCCAGGACGCACTTGCCGCCATGCGTCAGCTGGAAGCGTTCCATCCTTATCTCACCGGTTCGGTGCTGAGCGGCACCGCTGGCGAACGCTCCGACATCAACCTGATCCTGTTCAGCGACGACGAAAAGGCCGTGCTGCTGTTCCTGCTCAAGCACAATGTGGAATTCGACGACGGGGAATGGAAGACGCAGATCGGCGGCCGCAAGGAAACTGTGCCCAGCTACACCCTGGCCAGCGAGTCAGGCGCCCAGATTCATATCATCGTCTTGCCGGAGAATGCCTTGTACAGCGGCAGCCGCCATCCCGAAACCCATGCGGACATCGCCGCGGTGGAAGCGTTACTGGCAGTCTGAGCGCTCGGCAAGCAGTCATCCCCGAACCTGCCGATTCAAGGGCTAGGCGGTATTCAGCCGATCCAGCAAATCGCGTATCTTCATCGGATCATCGGCTCGCAGTATTTTCTGAACGAGCGGCGTCATCTCCGGCAGGCTGGTGGTGAGTACGCGCTGTTTTGTGCCCAGCAATTGGGCCGGATGCATGGAGAACTGGCGCAAGCCGAGACCGAGCAGCAACCGGGTGTATGCGAGCTCGCCCGCCATCTCGCCGCAGACCGAGATCGGGACCCCCGCCTTGTTGGCACTACCGATCACGTGCGCCAGCAGCTGCAGCACCGCAGGGTGCAGCGGGTCATACAAATGGGCGACCTCATCGTCGGTACGGTCGATCGCCAGCGTGTACTGGATCAGGTCGTTGGTGCCGATGGAAAGGAAATCCAGCTTCTTGATAAAGACGTTGAGCGCCAGGGCCGCCGCCGGGATCTCGATCATGCCGCCGATCTGCACATTCGGGTCATAGGCGATCCCTTCGTTGGCAAGACTCTGCTTGGCCCCCTCGATGAACTGCAGGGTCTGGTTGATCTCGGCGGTGCCTGACAGCATCGGTACGAGGATCTTCAGGTTGCCGTATGCCGAAGCGCGCAGCAGTGCCCGCAACTGGGTGCGGAACAATTGCGGCTCGGCCAGACACAAGCGAATGGCGCGCAGGCCCAGCGCCGGATTGCTGGCGACACGCACCGCGCCCTTGATCTGCTTGTCCGCCCCGAGGTCGAAGGTGCGGATGGTGACCGGCAGGCCCTCCATGCCCTCGATGACTTCACGGTAGGCATTGAACTGCTCCTCCTCGTCCGGCAGGTTGTCGCGGTTGAGGAACAGGAACTCGCTGCGGAACAGGCCGATGCCGGTCGCACCGTTCTCCTTCACCTCCGGCAGGTCGTGCGGCATCTCGATGTTGGCATGCAGCTCGATGTGCGTACCGTCCAGCGTGTCGGCGTGGGCGGTCTTCAACCGTTTCAGCTTTTGCCGTTCCAGTTCCCATTGACTCTTGCGCAGCCTGTAATCGGCCAGCAGATGCTTGTCGGGGTCAACGATCACCACGCCCTGCTCGCCGTCGACGATGAGCATGTCGTGATCCTTGATCAGCTCACGGGCATGGTGCAAGCCGACCACGCAGGGCGTATTCAGGCTGCGCGCGACGATGGAAGTATGCGATGTGGCACCGCCCAGGTCGGTCAGGATGCCGGAGAACTGGTGCGGCTTGAGCTGGATCAGGTCGGCGGGGCTGACGTCGTGCGCCACCAGGATCATCTCCACATCGTGCTTGCCGCTGGGCGGCACATGCCCGGATTCCCCGTTCAGCGCCTTGAGTACCCGTTCCACCACCTGCACCACATCGGTCTTGCGTTCCCGCAGATAGGCATCCTCGAACGCCTCGAACTGCGTGACCAGCGCATCCATCTGGGTCTTCAGCGCCCACTCCGCATTGCAGTGTTCGCGCTTCACCATCTCGCGCGCGGCGTGGTTGATATGTTCGTCGCCAAGGATCATCAGGTGCAGATCGAGAAAGGCCTCGAACTCCGCCGCCGCCTGTTGCGGGCGGAAACTGCGCAGATCGACCAGTTCCATGCGCGTCGCTTCGAGTGCGCCATCCAGGCGCGCCACCTCTTCATCCACCAGATGCTTGGGCAGCACGTAGTGCGCCACCTCCAGCGAGGTATGCGACACCAGATGGGCATGGCCGATGGCGATGCCGCTGGAGACCGGGAGCCCGTGCAGCGTAAAGCTCATTCGCCTTCTCCGAAGTAGTCGTTTATCAGGGCCAGGATCGCATCCATCGCCTCCTGCTCGCGCTCGCCGGCAGTCTCGATATTGATGGAAGAGCCTTTGGCGGCCGCCAGCATCATCACCCCCATGATGCTTTTCGCATTCACCCGACGCCCGTTGCGCGACAGCCACACTTCGCACGGATACTGCGATGCGAGCTGGGTCAGTTTCGCCGATGCGCGGGCATGCAGCCCGAGCTTGTTAATGATTTGCACATCCTGTTGCAACATTGCAGCCTTCCATATCCGAATTCATATCCACGATGCACTCGCGCCCGCCCTCGATCGCGCGGTGTACCATCTCTTCCAGGGTCTTTTCGCTGCAACACGTCACGCGCAACAGCATCGGCAGGTTAACGCCCGCCACCCCTCGCACTGCCGGCTGCTGACACAGCTGCCTTGCTATATTGCTCGGCGTCGCGCCGTAGACATCCGACAGTACCAGCACACCGTCGCCGCCATTCAATTGCGCAACCAGGGAATTTCCTTCTGCCAGTTTCTGCTGCGGATCGTCGCTTGCCAGCACCGACAGGCTCTTGAGGTGCGCGGGCGCTTCACCCAGTACATGCCGCACACAATCGATCAGGCTGTCGCCCAGACCATTGTGGGTTACCAATAAGATACCGACCAATCAATACACTCCTGTTAAATGCGCCAGCAAAGCCGCGACCGCCAGCAGCACGATCCAGCCGTAACGCAACAACCCTCTCCGCACCCTTGCCGCTGTCGCAGCGCTCGCATCCTCCGCGTCCACGATGGCACGTATCTTCTTAAGTGCCAGCCGGCCTGTCGTACGGCGGATATTCTGCTGCAACTGCTCTTCGCCGTTCATGGCTCGATCTTGCGCACCGTTGATTCATCCGCGAATTTTAGCCGTTTCTGCATTGCCGCGGTGAGATGCACCGCCCCCTGGTCATCGACCAGCAGCGCTTCGTCGAGATGCATCTTTTGTGCGGCAGCCAGCCAGCCCTGTACGCCGGAGATGAACAGCGGCTTGGACGATTCGTCGGACAACAGCCCGGCTTTCGCACCATGGGTAAGGATGGTCACGGCCTGCACCCCTTGCACCGGATATCCGGTACGGGGATCGATCAGGTGGCAGTAACGCTTGCCGCCCAGCTCGAAAAAGCGCTGGTAATCGCCGGAAGTGCCGATCGCCTCGCCGTCGTGTAATTCCAGCGTGGCCAGCGGCCCCGGCTTGCGCGGATGCTGGATGCCGATGCGCCAGGCACGCGAACCATGCTGCCCCAGCGCCAGCACGTTACCGCCGATATTGATCAGTGCGTTGCGGATACCCTGCTGTTTCAATATATCTGCGGCACGATCCAGCGCATACCCCTTGGCGTAGCCACCAAGATCGATCTTGACCGCGCGGTTGCGGCTGCCGACGACGACGTCGCCGTTTCCGTGCGACAGGCCGGCGGATGGCAATGCCGGCGTGAACGCCAGATCGCTCATCTGAGGATTCGCCTTTACCAGCGCGGCGATCTTTTTCCCATCCGGCAGCACGGCCTTGAAGTCGTCCGCCTGGAATCCCCACGCCTGGATCAGCCCACCGATCGCCGGATCGAACAAGCCATCGGATTGTGCGGAGACTCGTGCGGCATCCTGCAACATCGCTGCCAGTTCCGGCGAAACCGCTTTCGATTTCCCCTGCGCAATCGCAACGTTCAGCTCGCTCAATTCGGACGGCCGCCATGCATGCAATTTGTCATGCAGCCGCTGGAATTCCTGCATCACCGCTGTGATGCCCGCCTTGGCACGCGCCTCGTCTTCGCCGTAGATGGTCACCTCGACCAGGGTGCCGAATACGTAACCTTGCTGCTCGTAGGTTTGCGATCCGCTGTTGCAAGCGGCAAGCAGCGCAAACAGCGGGAGCAGCAGCAGACGGAAACTCACGCCTGCATTCCTTCCAGCTCCAGCGACGCCGCCAGCATCGCCAGCCGCGCCACCACGCCGTAGGCATAGAAGCGGTTCGGCATGTCGTCCGGTTCGCAATCCGGATTGGGCAGGATGCAGCAGTCCTCGAAGGCCAGCGGCTCGAAGCGCATGCCCGGCGCGTTCAGGTTCTCGTCCACGCCGCGCTCGGTATGCATGCGATAGAAACCGCCGACCACGTAGCGGTCGATCATATAGACCACCGGCTCGGCCACCGCCTCATTCAGGTTCTCGAAAGTGTAGACACCTTCCTGCACCAGCACATCGGAGACTTGCAGTCCTTCCTTCACCACGGCCATCTTGTTGCGCTGCTTGCGATTCAGGTCGCGCACTTCGCTGGCATCCTTCACCGTCATGATGCCCATGCCATAGGTTCCGGCGTCCGCCTTGACGATGACGAAGGGGTCCTGCTTCACGTCGTATTCCGCATACTTGGCGCGTATCTGCTGCAACACCGCGTCGACCTGCGCCGCGAGGCAATCTTCGCCGACCTTCTCGTGAAAGTTGACCTGGTTGCACACGGCGAAATAAGGATCGATCAGCCATGGATCGATCTTGATGAGGTCGGCAAACTGTCCGGTGACCTGGTGGTACGCCGCAAAATGCCTGGATTTGCGCCGCACATACCAGCCCGCCTCCAGCGGCGGCAACACGGTCTGTTCAAGGTTCTTCAGGATGTCCGGCGCACCGGAAGAAAGATCGTTGTTGAGCAGGATCACGCAGGGATCGAAATCTTTCACGCCGAGGCGGTTGCCTGTGCGCACCAGCGGCTCGAGCGTAAGCGTGTTGCCGTTCGCCAATTCCAGCGTGGTGGGCTGGGTGATCTCCGGCAACAGCGAACCGATGCGTACATTGAACCCGGCCTGCCGCAGGATGCGTCCAAGTTGTGCCACATTCTGCAGGTAGAACTGGTTGCGCGTGTGGTTCTCCGGGATCAGCAGCACCCCGCGCGCTTCCGGGCAGATCTTCTCTACCGCGCTCTGCACGGCATGCACGCACAACGGCAGGAAGTCAGGATTGAGATTGTTGAAGCCTCCCGGAAACAGATTGGTATCCACCGGGGCGAGCTTGAAACCGCTGTTGCGCAGGTCGACCGAACTGTAGAACGGCGGCGTATGTTCCTGCCACTGCGTGCGGAACCAGTGCTCGATGGCCGGCTGGGCGGTGAGAATGCGCTGCTCCAGTTCCAGCAGCGGGCCTTTGAGTGCGGTAGTGAGGCGCGGAACCATGTAATTGCCCGAGAAAAAACAATGCCGGTATTCTAGCCGATTGGGGCGATCCCATGCGCGACGTGCGGGGGCATCGCCACAGGAAGAAAGGGTTACTGGCGCAGCTGTTGCAGCAGATCGTAGCCCTCGCCCCACTCGCCGAGGCCGCTCTCCGCATTGATATGGCCGCGAGCACCGATGTGAACGACGCGGCTGCCCCAGGCGCGAGCCAGGCGTTCCGCATGTTCCGGCGAACCGTAGGGATCGTCGGCGCTGATCACCACGGTGCTGGAAAAAGTAAACGGCTGTGCCGGCGTATGCGAATAACCCGTCACATCCGGGGGACAGTTCGGCCCGTTCGGATCCGGCACTGCCACCAGCAAGGCCGCCGCGATTGGCGAATGCGGCCCGGATGCCCAATGCGCAACGGTCAGACAGCCGAGGCTGTGCGCGGCCAAGATGGTCCGAGGCCCGGCCTGCCTCACGGCTGCTTCCAGCGTAGCCACCCATTCCTCGCAAACCGGCTTGTCCCAATCGCGCTGTTGCACACGCACAAAATCGGGATGCGCCCGCTCCCACAAAGATTGCCAGTGCAGCGGGCCGGAATTGCCGATGCCGGGGAGGATGAGGACAGGTGCGGACATCGGGTTATTCAAGCGTTGCCTGCGTGCGCCGTCAATCGGGCAGCCTGCTGCGCAACTCGTCGCGGTCGAACCACCACTTGCCTGCCACGATGGCGTCCATCTCGCGCGACAAGCGCGGCAAGAACACCCGCGGATCGCGCAGCTCCAGCCTGTCCAGCCATTTGTCCATCGCCACCTGATCCTGCACGTGGCCATGGCGTTTGGCCACCATCGCGATCAGGTTATCGGCGAGGAAACTGAGGGTTTCATGCTGATCGTCGTCTGCGCGCAGGTCGACCACATAACGCGCCGCAATCGCTGCCAGTGCGCCGACGTCAGCTGCGTCGGGCGTCTCCTCCACCAGATGGATCAGCATCGCCGCCGTCACTTCCGGATCGACCGGAAAAGTCACGGCCAGCCAGATCCCCATGCCCAGCGCCGCCATCGAATCTTCCTGCCCGGCCTGGAACAGCACATCGCACGCCTCCACCGCGTCCTGCCAGGATTCGAACTGCATAGCGATGCGGAATGCCTCGCGTGCGATGTCCCACGCCTCCTTCCCGCGCTCCAGCGCATTCAGCAGTTCGGCGATGTCCATTTGCAGCCGTGCGCGCTGCAACGAGACCGCTTCGCCCAGTATGCTCAGTTCCTGCAGCTTTTCCGCAAGATGCCGCTTCAGGACGGCCTGCTCTGCTGCTGACAGACCATCATTGGCGTGTTTGATCAACGGGGTGATGCCAGTGATTTCTTGACTCATGCGACTACTGAATGTGGATTTGAGGAAGGTTGTAGTTTAAACCAAGTAGTGTTTTGAACCCGACCGCATTAATTCCGGGATAAGCAGTGCAAGACATTATTCGCACAGGTTTTCTTCAACTAGCGCCATTTCCCGGCAGAAACCCAAAAGTCAGCCCCCGCCCCGTCAGTGGTAGAATGCGCGCCTTCGAAAATAAGGCAGTCCCATGTTAGCTACCGCAAATATCACCATGCAGTTCGGCGCCAAGCCGTTGTTCGAGAACGTCTCCGTCAAGTTCGGCGACGGCAACCGCTACGGCCTGATCGGCGCCAACGGTTGCGGCAAATCCACCTTCATGAAGATCCTCGGCGGCGACCTGGAACAAAGTTCCGGCGAAGTGATGCTGGACAAGAACGAACGCCTCGGCAAGCTGCGCCAGGACCAGTTCGCCTACGAAGACCGGCGCGTGCTGGATGTGGTGATGATGGGGCATGCCGAAATGTGGGACGCGATGTCCGAGCGCGATGCGATCTACGCCAACCCGGATGCCTCGGAAGAGGACTACATGCGCGCCGCCGACCTGGAGGCGACCTTCGCCGAATACGACGGCTACACCGCCGAAGCACGGGCGGGCGAGCTGCTGCTGGGCGTGGGCATCGCCATCGAATTGCATAACGGCCCGATGCGCGAGGTCGCGCCCGGCTTCAAGCTGCGCGTGCTGCTGGCGCAGGCGCTGTTCTCCAACCCGGACATCCTGCTGCTGGACGAACCGACCAACAACCTCGACATCAATACCATCCGCTGGCTGGAAGACGTGCTCAACGCGCGCAACTCGACCATGGTGATCATCTCGCACGACCGTCACTTCCTGAACAGCGTATGCACGCACATGGCCGACCTCGACTACGGCAAGATCACCGTATATCCGGGCAACTACGACGACTACATGCTGGCTTCCACGCAGGCGCGCGAACAGCAGGCGGCGGACAACGCCAAGGCCAAGGAGAAGGTCGCCGAACTGCGCGCCTTCGTGGCACGCTTCTCCGCCAATGCGTCCAAGGCCAAGCAGGCCACCTCGCGCGCGCGCCAGATCGACAAGATCAAGATCGAGGACTTCAAGCCGTCCAGCCGCCAGTATCCGTTCATCCGTTTCGAATACGACGAGCGCGAGAAGCTGCACCGCGTTGCGGTGGAAGTGGAGAAGGTGGCCAAGGGCTTCGACCGCATGCTGTTCTCGAACGTGAATTTCCGCATCGACGCGGGCGAGAAAGTCGCCATCATCGGCCCCAACGGCATCGGTAAAACGACGCTGCTGCGCATCCTGGCAGGCGATCTCGCGCCGGACACCGGCACCGTCAAATGGGCGGAGAAAGCCAAGCCCGGCTACTACGCGCAGGACCACGCGCACGAGTTCGCCGAAGACAAGACGCTCACCGACTGGATGACCGATTGCCGCGGGCCGCATGACGACGACCAGGTGGTGCGCGGCACGCTGGGCCGTTTGCTGTTTTCCGGCGACGAGGTGAAGAAGAACGTGAAGGTGCTGTCCGGCGGCGAGAAGGGCCGCATGATGTTCGGCAAGCTGATGCTGGCCAGGCCGAACGTGCTGCTGATGGACGAACCGACCAACCACATGGACATGGAATCCATCGAATCGCTCAACACCGCGTTGCTGGAATACAAGGGCACGCTGGTATTCGTCAGCCACGACCGCGAGTTCGTGTCGTCTCTGGCCACTCGCATCATCGAGATCTCGGCCAAGGGCGTGAACGATTACCACGGCACGTACGAAGAATTCCTGCGCGACCAGATGGCGGATTAATGACAAATCGTCATTCCGGCGCAGGCCGGAATCCAGTTGATTCGCAAGCCCCGCGCAGCGGTTCAACAGATGGTTTGGCCGTTCCTCGAAACTCGCCGCAAGCGGTTCCTTTTGCCCGCTATGCGGAGATGTTTTACTGCTGGATTCCGGCCTGCGCCGGAATGACGGGGGGTTGGGTGTGACTACTTCTAAGGGAACGATCGGCGTCTTCGATTCAGGTGTGGGCGGCTTGTCCGTGCTGCAGCACATCCGCCAGGCGCTGCCGCATGAACGCCTGATCTATGTTGCCGATTCCGGCCACGTTCCTTACGGCGACAAGTCGCCGGCATTCATCGAGGCACGTTCACTGGCGATTGCGCACTTCCTGGTCGAACAAGGTGCCGACGCCATCGTCATCGCCTGTAACACGGCCACTGCGGCGGCAGTGACCACCCTGCGCAGCCAGTTCACGCTTCCCGTCATAGGCATGGAACCGGCCGTCAAACCCGCCGTCGCTGCCACCAGGAGCGGCGTGGTCGGGGTGCTGGCCACGGTCGGCACGCTGGAAAGCGCGCGCTTCGCGGCACTGCTGGAACGCTATGGAGAAGAAGTCGAGATCGTCACCCAGAGCTGTCCCGGGCTGGTCGAGCAGGTCGAACAGGGCGACATGAGCAGCGCACGCACGCATGCACTGATCGAACGTTATACGGCACCCCTGCTGGAGCGCGGGGCCGACACCTTGATCCTCGGCTGCACGCATTATCCTTTTCTTGCCCCGACGATCCGCCGTGTGGTCGGCGATGACGTTGCGCTGGTGGATACCGGTGCCGCCGTCGCGCGCCATCTGCAGCATCGCGTCAAAGCCGAACTGCCGCCCAGAACCGGCAGCGAAGCTGTCGAGCAATTCTTCACCAGCGGCGACCCCGCAGAGGCTGCGCGCATCATGTCGATCTTGTGGGGCAGGGAAGTTGCGGTATCGCTGCTGCCGCGGGAATACCTGTAGTTAGCCGGCACACAGGCTGCTGTCCGGCCGGGACGGCGAGTACCGCCGCCCCGGATCGGAATCACAGCTTCTGGTGGCTGCCGTCGCAGGTGATGCCGTTGCCGCTATGCTTGCAACCGCAGAAATAGACGGTCTCCGATTTATCCGCCTTGAATTCCCTGGGAGAGAACCCGGAACCCTGATGGCTGCCATCGCAGAACGGCTGTCCTGCGCTCTTGCCGCAGGTGCAATACCAATAGCTCTTGCCTGCTTCGACTGCAACGGCATAGGGCGACTTCTGGGCGATATGGGGTTTCTTTTCGGTCATGTCTGTTCCTCGGTTTGCAACCCCGCGCGATCTGCGCTGCATCGGGGCGGCTATTCAATGCAGCTGAACGGCGCTGCCCCGGCTTTCTTTTCCGGAGCGATCGGGAGAAAGCGCCCGCATGTTAGGCGGCGCCAGATGAAAGATAAAGGTGCACCGGCGGGATGAGCTGTTCCACAAATGGAACGAAAGCCTCTGCGGTATGTGTCTCCGGCATTTCCGGCCGCATCCTTCTTCTGATTCAGAACCGGTAACCCACTAGGAAATTGACGCTCTCCATGCCCCTGCGTTGCACGAGCGGGCTTTGCAAGGCCGGACCGGTGAGCCATTTGTAGGATACCCCGCCATTGCTGAACCATTCCTTGCTGTAGTTGTGCAGCCAGTTCGCGGTCAGCGCGTAATCCTTGATCCCGGCACCGGCATTGTAGGTGGTCAGCACGTAACCCGATGCGGCCGCCTGTTCCGGTGTGACGCCGAAATATGTCTGGTTGAACTTGCCATCGCCCCAATTGAGGTTGGTGCCGAGGCGCATGCGGTCGGCCGTCGAGAGCGGAAAATTGATGCCTGCCCCCAGCTCCGCGTGCACGCCGTGGCTGCCTGTGGATATGCCGCTGGAGACATACCAGGGGGCAAAGCGGCGATTGAAGAACAATCCCGCCTCCGGTATGAAGCGGATGTCGCCGGTGCCGTTCAGGCGCGGATCCGCACTTTGCCAGCGGCCATAGCCGGGTGCCAGGCGCACGCCGTATTGGCTGTCGCGATCATCGGAAAAATTGTAGCCTATGCCGCGCAACAGGCTGATGAATGCCTTGCCGTCCTTATAGCTGGCCTCCAGCAAGGGCATGAAGCGCATGCGGTCGTTGGCCGCGCCTTCATAACGCGGTGCGTAGCTCGCACCGCCGCCAAGGGAGAATTTCCACGGGCTTTCGGCTGGCACATTCTCGGCCACGGGAATGCGCGGCACATTGTTGAGCGGCAAATCCGGGATCGGCTCGACATCGAGGTTCGCGGCAAGCGCAGGCAAAGGAGCGGCAATTATCAGGAACAGGGCAAGTCGTCGCATCATTATCGGGGGCTGGATTGCATGGATTTTGCGGGCTGCGATGTTATCAAATTGTGCGCGGCTCAAGCTGGCTTGCGGTTGCCCCAGGATCCCCGGCTCGTCACCCGCCGCCGCACCCCGGCCGTGATTTTTACCGGATGCGCATCCGGCCTAAGCTCTTTTGTGCTACATATCGCAGGATGAAAACCGCACTCTTCATCCTGGCGTTGTCGCTTGTGCCGTTCGCCGCCGGCGCCGAACCTCACCCTGTCGAAATCCATACCCGGCTGGCCTCGCCGATCGGCGCCGACAAGAAAGTCGCCCTGACGCTGGATGCCTGTTCCGGCAAGTACGATGACGATCTGATCGAGTTCCTGATCCAGAACCGTATCCCGGCAACGATCTTTGCCACCAAGAAGTGGCTGGACAAGAACCCGCACGGGCTTTCCGTGATCAAGGCGCACCTCGACCTGTTCGATGTCGAAAACCATGGCGAGAAACACATCCCCGCGATCATCGGCACAGACCGGAATGTCTACGGCATTCCCGGCGAGCCCGATGTCGTCCATTTGCGCCGCGAAGTGGTGGAAGGTGCGCGCGCCGTGGAAAAAGCCACCGGCATCGCACCGCATTGGTACCGGGATGCCACCGGCGAATACGATCCACAGGCCATCCAGGAGATCGACAAGCTGGGATACAAGATCGCCGGCTTTTCCGTGAATGCCGACCAGGGCGCCACCGCGAAGAAAGCCGCTATCGAGAAGCGGCTGGAAAAGGTGATGCCCGGCGACGTCATCATCGCGCACATGAACAAACCGGCTTCCGATTCGGCCGAGGGATTGGCCGTCGGGTTGTCCTACCTGCTGAAGGCCGGTTTCGTCTTCGTTCGGCTGGATCAGGTCGACCTGCAGCTGATACCGGAGAAGGCCCCCAAAAAATCGCCCTAGCGATCGCTGCACATTTTGCCGCTGCCGCCGAATCTCCCCGAGATGTTCGGGGGATTGAGATTCCCCTGTCGGGCGCGCTGCTTCCATCCATGCGCGCGGTGCCGACGAAGCATGCTCTCGCTTCGGAGCGCAGCAAATTCATCTCGCTTCAAATTCCTTTTTCGAAAAGTTTATCACTGCTGGCGACATGGATTTGCTGCCGGGACCGTCAAAATTCCGTGATGGCCAATCGCTCTGAAACCCCTATAAACATTGGGGAAAGACGCGGTCCCGACATTCCAAAAAAAAACGACTCAAGGTAAGATTATTTTCGATGTCAGCTTTCGCTTTCATCGCAGCAAAAAACATTAAATTACCTCAGGGGAGTCGAATCATGGGAAGTGGATTGATCTTGTTGTTTGTATTTTCGCCGTTCATCCTGTTGTCGCTGTCGGTACTGGCAGTAGGCAAGGGCAAGTAATTCCGCGGTACATGGAAGCTCTTCCATGACTGCAAAGATCAGCGGCACTCTTCTTGCCGCTGGTCATCATCCAGAAGGTTTCACCGCCATCCCCCAAGCACGCTGAACCCGGGCATCGAGGCTGGCCGCCGATATGCAGCAAATCGGTTCAGGGTCGGGTTTGGCCCATCGCCTTGAGCAATTGCGACAGGTCATCCGGCGTTTGCGCTGCCGCCTGCGGGCCTGCGATCTGTTCCTGCACCCAGTCCACTGCGGCCCCCGCACCCCATGACAGCAGGGAGGCAAGCACGAATACCAGCAGGCCGCGAGTCATGCCTCCGGGTGTTCCATGCGCCTCCAGATATCGGCGGATATACCAGGCGGCGAGGAAGAACACCACTGTGGAAATGAACAGGTTCCAGATGGAGGGTAAGGCAAACATGTTGGATATTTCTCCCGTCGCGAATCTCGCGGCTACATTTTAGCTTCATATCCGGCCAGCACGGCAGTCGGCAAGCGGCTCGGGACGCAACGTCGCACCAACCCCCATACAAATTTCAGGCAGGCATGGGTTATCCGCTAGAATCCCCCCAACCTGTTTGAGGAATATCCGCATGACCGTCCACCGCCATTACACCCTGACCATCTCGTGCCCCGACCGCGCCGGCATCATCGCAGCGGTAAGCAGTTTCATTGCACAGCACGGCGGCTTCATCGTTGAGGCGAGCTATCACACCGAACTGGAGGCGCAACGTTTCTTCATGCGCCAGGAGATACGTGCCGATTCGCTGCCATTCGAGGCCGACGAGCTGCGGCGCCGCTTTGCGCCGCTGGCGCAGGAATTCGACATGAGCTGGCAGCTTGCGGATTCGGCCGTGAAGAAACGTCTCGTGGTGCTGGTGAGCAAACAGGATCATTGCCTGGATGACCTGCTGCACCGCTGGCGCAGCGGCGAACTGCTGGTCGACATCCCCTGCGTGATCTCCAATCACCAGGATCTGCGCAGCTTCGTGGAATGGCATGGCATCCCCTTCATCCATGTCGACATGACGGACAAGGCGGCGGCATTCGACCGGATCGCTGCGCTGTTCGAACAGCATCGCGGAGATACCATGGTGCTGGCGCGCTTCATGCAGATCCTGCCGCCCATGCTGTGCCAGCGCTTCCCGGGCCGCATCGTCAACATCCACCACAGCTTCCTGCCTTCCTTTGTCGGCGCCCGGCCCTACCACCAGGCCTATCTGCGCGGCGTCAAACTCATCGGCGCGACCTGCCATTACGTCACCGACGAACTCGATGCGGGACCGATCATCGAGCAGGACACAGTACGCATCGACCATGGCGACACGGTGGACGATCTGGTGCGTTACGGTCGCGACATCGAGAAGACTGTACTGGCGCGCGGCTTGCGTTACCATGTGGAAGACCGCGTGCTGATCTGCGGCAACAAGACCATCGTATTCCGTTGATACGGAGCGATTCTCAACCGCCACTTGATACAGGAGACACACCCCATGAAACGTACGTTATTTCTTGCACTTGCAGCACTGCTCGCGGGCAATGCGATGGCATTCGAGCTGACCAGCCCGGATCCTGATGTAAAGACCGGCCATCCGATGACCAAGGCGCAGGAATACAAGGGATTCGGCTGCTCGGGCGACAACCTGTCCCCGGCGCTGGAATGGAAGAATGCGCCTGCCGGTACGCGCAGCTATGCCGTCACCGTCTATGATCCGGATGCGCCCACAGGTAGCGGCTGGTGGCACTGGGTGGTGTACGACATTCCCGCCACCGCAACCGGGCTGCCTGCCGGAGCGGCACTCAAGACCCCGCTTCCTGCCGGCGCAAAACAGGGCCGCAACGATTACGGCGACCGCAACTTCGGCGGCGCCTGCCCGCCGGCTGGCGACAAACCGCATCATTACATCTTCACCGTTTACGCGCTCAAGGTGGACAAGCTCGATGTGCCTGAAGACGGCAGCGCAGCGCTGATCGGCTTCAACATCCAGTACAACAAGCTCGGCCTGGCCAAGCTGACGACGACCTACTCGCGCTGACTCCGGCATTGGCGTCCATGCAAGGGCATCTTCGGATGCCCTTTTCTTTTTGGGGGAATCAATATCGAGATTGGTGCATGCCCGCTGCCCTGTGCACTCCTTTAGGGCAACACTGAATCCTGCCGGCCGTCCTGCGCCCGCAAATTGCCTCCTTGAAAGTGGCCCGAAGCTTGCTCATAGCAAGTCGTCGAATCACTCAAGGAAATATCCATGCTGAAAAGTGCGCAAATGAGGCTGTCTCCCCAGGAAAAAAAATGGCTGCCCTGGCTGGGCAAGACCGGGAAGCTCGCCATGCGCTGGGCGACCTTCATCAATCGCCGCCGCTATCCCATCCTGGAGCAGACGTTCGAAAGCATCGCGACCACGCGCGTGCAGACGCTGATCGGCTGGGCCAGCCACCAGTGGGAGCTGCTGGAAGGCATGGTGGACGAAGTGCGCCGCGAGCTGCCGCAACCCCCTGCCGAGCTGATGCGGCATATGGTTGCGCGGGCCGCCGACTTCTCCGAGATCTTCATCGCGGATGCAAAGGGACGGGTGATCGCCTCCAGCCACGCCGCCCGCGTCGGCACTATCGACCGGCTGCCGCACGTATTGCAGGCAGACAGGCCGGCGCGCTTCCTGCACGGCCCTTATGTGGACACCACCACCCAGCTCATCGGGCCTTCAAGCTCGAAGTTCCATGACGCCGTGACGCTGATGTTCTACCTGCCGCTGCAGCTGGATGACGGTTCCAGCGGTTTCCTGTGCGGCCGCGTGCCGAACGATGTATTGGGAGACCTGATACAGCGCGAGGCGGGCCACATCTTCGTCGACTCGGGGGACAACTACCTGTTCATGGTGAAGCCGGTGTTCGATCCGTCCATCCAGCCCGGCACCGCACTCTCGCGCTCGCGCTTCGAGGACAACACGTTCAGTCTGGGCGACAACCTCAAGCAGGGCGTGAATACCAAGTTCGGCGTGGTGAGGATCAAGAATCACACCGAACTCGAGCTGGTCTTCAACGACCCCGCCACGCGGCAGCTGCATCCGGGCGTGCGCGAGACCATCGCGCACGGCGAGAACATGTTCGTCACCTATCCCGGGTATCCGGATTACCGCCACATCCCGGTCATCGGCAAGGGCGTCACCTTCCAGATGCCGGGTTCGCTCGATACCTGGGGCATGATGTGCGAAGCCGACCTGGAGGAAGCCAACCGTTTCCGTTCGGTCAATTTCCTGATGATGCGCACCAACCTGATCCTGGTCCTCGCCACCTGGGCGATCACGTTCGGCACCGGCCAGCTGCTGCAACAGGGCCTGCTGTGGACAGCCATGCTCAACCTGTTCCTGCTGGGCATCGGCACCCTGGTGTTCTACCGCATCGGCCTCCAGCCGATGACCGAGCGGCTGCGGCTGATGGCACGCATGATCCGCGTGCTGGCCGAAGGCGGAGGCAACCTGGCACAACGGCTGGAGCGTACCCAGGCCACGGTGGATGAGCCGGCGATCATGTCGCAGTGGATCAACAGTTTCATCGATACGCTGGATGGCACGGTAAGCCGTGTCATCCACGCCACCGGAGAGATGGACGAGACCCACCAGAGCATGATGAGCCGCAACCAGGAGGCGACGGTGGCGACGCATCAGGTACTGGCTGCGATCCAGGAGATCCTGATGTCGCTGCAAAGGCAGATGGCCGACATCGACTCGGCGACCCAGACGACGGCGGATATCCGTGCAGCCATGCAGCTGGCGCTGGACAATGCACAGCAGCAATTCCAGCTGGTGCGACAGCGGACCCAGGGCATACGCAGCTCGATCGAACAGTCATCCCTGACCATCAAGCGCCTCAGCAACAGCACCGAGGAGATCGGCAAGATCGTCATGGTGATCAATGCCATCGCGGACCAGACCAATCTGCTGGCCCTGAATGCCGCCATCGAAGCGGCGCGCGCCGGGGAAGCCGGGCGCGGATTCTCGGTGGTCGCCGACGAGGTGCGCAAACTGGCGGAGCGCACGACCGCCGCCACGCAAGAAATCAAGCAGATGATCGGCACGGTCCAGGGGCAGGCACGCGATGCCGTGCAGATCATGGAGAACGGTTCCACCGGCATGGAAGAGGGTCTGCGCCTGGCGGAAGCCGCTGCATCGGACAATACCGGCATGAAGGAGATCCTGGAACGCATGTTCGGCCTGATCCAGGGCATCGCCGACAGCGCGCACCGCTACGGCAAGGATGTGCAAAGCGTTGCCGAGGTGACGGAGTCGATGCGCGGAGCGCTCGATGAGCTGAACTTCAGCGTGGCCAGGGCGCGCCAGACTTCGTTGCGACTGCAACATCTTTCCAGCCAGTTCCAGGTCACGCAGATGCAGGGCAGACACGCTGTTCCGGGATCCCGATCCGTTTCCGAAACGCGTTCGAGATTCTTGCACTAGACCGCGAACCAGCCGCAAAGACCTGCCAACATGTACATCAACGCCAGCCTACAGGCCAAGCTTGAGAACAGCGAGCGCATGCTGAAGGCATTGCTCAACAATCTCGATGGCATGGTGTATTGCTGTCTCTGGGACGACAGGTGGACGATGGTGTTCGTCAGCGACGGCTGCAAACAGCTGACCGGCTACGATGCGCACTCGCTGGTGTCTGATCCGGCCATCTCATTCGAGGCGATCACCAGTCCCGAAGACCGGGGCAGGGTGCGCCAGGCCATCGAGGAAGCCATCTTCCGGCGCCAGCGCTTTGCGGTCGAGTATCGCATCATCCACGCCGACGGCGGGACGAGATGGGTATCCGAACGCGGCTGCCCCCTGTACAACGAGCGCGGGGAAGTCGAAGCGATCGAGGGTTTCATGCAGGACATCACCCAGCGCAGGCTGAGCGAAGCTGCGGCGCGCGAGGCCGAGGAACGCTATCGCTCGATCTTCGAGAACGCGCTCGAAGGGATATACCAGACCTCCCCGGACGGCCACTACCTCAATTTCAACCCGGCGCTGGCCAGGATCTACGGATACGAGTCCGCCGTCGAGCTGATACTCGGCATCTGCGATATACAGAAACAGTTGTACGTCGATCCGTTCAAGCGCGAGGAATTCGTTGCCCTGATGAGCGCACAGGGGCAGGTAAGCAATTTCGAGGCGCAGGTCTATCGCAAGAATGGCGAGATCATCTGGATCTCCGAGAACGCGCACGAGGTCAGGAACCAGAACGGCGACCTGCTGTTCTATGAAGGCACGGTCGAAGACATCACCGAACGCAAGAACTATGAACAGCAAATCGAATACCAGGCCACCCACGATGCACTGACCGGGCTGCCCAACCGCACCTTGCTGACCGACCGCCTGCAGCAATACATCGGCTTGGCCGACCGCTATGCCAGCAAGGTCGCGGTGGCCTTCGTCGACCTGGACCAGTTCAAGCTGATCAACGACAGCATGGGCCACCATGCCGGCGACGAGCTGCTGAAGATCATGGCCACGCGCCTGGGCGGCTGCGTGCGCGAGTCCGATACCGTGGTGCGCCTGGGCGGCGACGAATTCGTGCTGCTGCTGACCGGCTTGCACAAGATCGAGGACATCTCGGAGAGCATGCAGCGCGTCCTGTCGTCGGTGGCTGGTCCATGCGCGATCGAAGGCCGCGATTTCATCGTTTCCTGCAGCATCGGCATCAGCATCTATCCGGACGATGCGCGCGATACGACCACGCTGCTCAAATACGCCGATTCGGCCATGTACAAATCGAAACAGTCTGGCCGCAACAATTTCCAGTTCTACACCGACGAGTTGAATCGGCGGCTGATGGAACGCCTGGACATGGAATATCGTTTGCGCCAGGCGCTGGAACACGACGAGTTCCTGCTGCATTTCCAGCCCAAGCTGGCTTTTGCCAGCGGCAACATCTGCGGTGCGGAAGCGCTGATCCGCTGGCGGCCTGCCGGCGGCGGCATGGTCTCCCCGGCAGACTTCATCCCGGTCGCGGAAGAGACCGGTTTGATCGTGGACATCGGGCAGTGGGTGCTGCATTCTGCCTGCCGTCAGGCGGTACGCCTGAACGCCATGGCTGGCCGGGAGCTTCCCATCGCAGTCAACGTGTCCCCGCGCCAGTTCCGCCAGTCCGACCTGGTCAGCCGGGTCCGCTCCGCGCTGCAGCACAGCGGCCTGAACCCGGCCTGCCTGGAACTGGAAATCACCGAAAGCAGCCTGGTACACGACACCGGCAGCTTCATCAAGACGCTGCAGGAATTGAAAACGCTGGGAGTCAAGCTGGCCATCGACGATTTCGGTACCGGCTATTCCAGCATGGCCTATCTGAAGGACTTTCCGGTCGACCGGCTCAAGATCGACCAGGCGTTCGTCAGCCGTCTCGAAACGGAATCCAGCAATATCGCCATCCTGAAGGCGATCATCGCTCTCGGGCACAGCCTGAACATGAAGGTGATCGCAGAGGGCGTGGAAACGGCCTATCAGCAGGCTTTCCTCCATGGCATTGGATGCGATGAACTGCAGGGTTACTTTTTCAGCAAGCCCCTGCCAGTGGAAGCGTTTGAAAAACTGCTCGGCGACTAGTTCGCCGCCGGGTCAGCGCAAGGTCTTGAGATACTTGGGTTCGCTCACCGCAACCTGCAGCGGGACCGGTATTTCCGGGCGCGGCAGCAGCGGATGCACCGCTTCGATCCGGTCGCACAGTTTATGCAGTTCGTCGCTTCCGACCGCACGCGCCAGCTTGACCATCTCCTTTGCATAATCCGCATCGATACACATCCATTCGACATCGATGATGCGGTTCACTTCTCGGCGCAGCAATACGTGCATGCGGCCGGCCAGCGAAAACAGTATTTCCATATCGCCCGACATTTATTTCCTCCTCGATGCTTGTCTACTAATGAAAAGGGCATCCGAAGATGCCCTTTTCCGTTACTGCCAGGAGTGCTTAGAGGTTGTAGGAGTTCTCGCCATGATCGGCCAGATCCAGACCTTCTTCCTGGGCATCGTCGCTTGCGCGGATGCCGATGGTGTGCTTCAGGACCAGCAGGATCACGAAGGCGACGAACGCAGACCACGCCAGGGTGATGCCAACGTCCCACAGCTGTGCAACGATCTGTGCCGTAGCGTCGAAATCGGCGACCTTGTTGGCAACATAGTCGTATACGCCAGTACCGCCCAGGGCCGGGTTGACGAATATGCCGGTGCCGATGGAACCGATGATACCGCCGACGCAGTGCACGCCGAACGCATCCAGTGCATCGTCATACTTCAGCTTGGCCTTGATCACGGTCACTGCGAAGAAGCAGATCACCGCTGCGGCAGCACACACCGCCATCGCGCCACCCACGCCGACGAAACCGGCCGCAGGCGTGATCGCTACCAGGCCGGCCACGATGCCGGAACAGACACCCAGCAGGCTAGGCTTGCCCTTGACGATCCATTCGACTGCCGTCCAGACCACTCCGGCTACTGCGGTGCCGAACAAGGTGTTGAAGAAGGCCAGGCCGGCTGCACCGGTTGCTTCCAGGGCAGAGCCCGCATTGAATCCGAACCAGCCCATCCACAGCAGACCGGTACCGATCGCGGTCATCATCAGGCTGTGCGGAGGCATTGCCACCTTGCCGTAACCTTTGCGCGGTCCAAGCATCAGAGCTGCGACCAATGCTGCGATACCGGCATTGATGTGCACCACGGTACCGCCGGCGAAGTCCAGCGCACCTTTCTGGAAGATGAATCCGGCGTGGCTATTGGCAACGTCTGCAGCCTGGGCATTGGTATATGCATCAGGACCATCCCAGTACCACACCATGTGGGAGATCGGCAGGTAGGCGAATGTGAACCACAGCACGCTGAAGATGATCATCGACGAGAACTTGAAACGCTCTGCGAAACCGCCGGAGATCAGCGCGACGGTGATCGCAGCGAAGGTCAGCTGGAACATTGCGTAGACGAAGTCCGGCAGATACTGGCCCTTGCTGAAGGTGGCCGCAACCGCAGTGGTCGGATCGTCGCCGGACATGAACAGCTTGTCGAGCGAGCCGATGAACGGCGACAGTGCGCTGCCCTCATGGCCGGCAGTGAACGCTGCACTGTAACCATACGCCACCCAGAGTACCGCGATCACGCAGAAGATTGCGAAGCTCTGCATCACGGTCGACAGCGCGTTCTTCCTGCGCACCATGCCGGAATAGAACAGCGCCAGGCCGGGAACGGTCATCAGCAGCACGAACGCAGTGGAGGTCATCATCCAGGCAACGTCGCCTTTGTTGCAATCGAAGCCCTTGTCGCCGCATTTCGGTGCGGCAGCGGGGGCGTCAGCAGCAGGTGCTGCGGCCGGGGCTGCGGCAGCAGCGGTTGCCGGAGCTGCGGAGGCAGCGTCATCTGCATAAGCAGCGCCTGTCAGGCCGCACAGCATGGCCAGCAGGGCGAATAGCGCAAATAGTTTTTTCATCTCATCGCTCCTTATAGCGCTTCCGGACCGGTCTCGCCGGTACGGATGCGGATCACTTGTTCAAGTTCTTGCACGAAGATCTTGCCGTCGCCGATCTTGCCGGTCTGCGCGGATTTTTCGATGGCCTCGATCACCTGGTCCAGCTGATCTGCCTTGATCGCCGCTTCCAGCTTGATCTTGGGCAAGAAGTCCACTACATATTCCGCACCACGGTACAGCTCGGTGTGCCCCTTTTGCCGTCCGAAGCCCTTGACTTCGGTGACGGTGATGCCCTGAACGCCGATGGCGGACAGCGCTTCACGCACTTCGTCGAGCTTGAAGGGCTTGATGATTGCAGTGACGATTTTCATATTCACTTCTCCTTGAGTTGAGCGGGGCGTAGACGCCCCGCTTGCCTAGCTGCTGATTAGAACGTGCGGCTCAGGGCTACGACGACTGCGGTCTTGCCCAGATTGATCCCTTGGCTGGTATATGAAGCGGCCTTTGCATCCGTGCTGCTCACGGTCAGGCTTGCGCTGTAACCGGTACCCAGATCCTTGGCCACGGACACCCTGTAATCGGAATACGAGTACTGGCTATTGCTGACGCCGCCATTGTTTCCGGCAACAGTCTGTTTGCCGTAGTGCGCACCGAGCGTATAGCCAGTGTCAGCAATCGGGTAGCTGGCGCTCAGGTCGGCATAGGTGGAACCGGCGGAAGCAGTGAAGCCGAACAGGTCGCCCAGGCTGTAGGACAGTTTCGCTGTCACGATCGAATAGGTCGCAGCGGCGTAAACTTCATTGGTGTCCGCTTTTACATTGGCGCCGAAATTGCCGGAATAGTTATAGCGCAGGTAACCGACATCGTAAGAAACTGCGCTGACTGTTCCCCGGTAGCCACCGTAGGTATCGAGTTCCAGTCCGGACCTGCTTGCCACGCCCGCATCGCTCAACCAGCTGATGCTGGAACCCCATGTACCGACATACAAACCATTGGCGTTTACGTAATCGAAGCCGCCCTGGATGGCTGGGTTGGCACCCGATTGCGTGATTCCGCGATACAGGTAGTTGTTGGTCAGACTTACATTGGAAGAGAAGGGCGAGGCGGGTGCAGCATCGTCAGCCAGTGCAGGCAACGCGAAAGAAGAGGCCAGGGCAGCGAGCAGCAGTTTATTCTTAAGCATGGTGTTTCCTTTCGTTGAGTAATTAAGTGGGATGAAAGTATCCACGCAATCGTTACAGCAGAAACTGTGCCAGCCGCGCAAACCCGCGCCGATACTCGCAGTGCGGCTGGGCGGCACTTTTTCCGGCCAGCGCAGCGCACCAAGTGCATGCACGAAAACAGTGCGGCGCACCCGGGCGGTGCACTGACTATTTGCTACACTAGCACCCTATCCATTACAGGGTTAATTGCCATGCTGAACACAAAATTCTTTGAGGAAATGTCGTCGAAACTGAACGAGGCCGTTGCCAGCGGCCCTGCCAAGGATTTCGAGAAGAATGCCCGGGCGCTGCTGGCGCAAGGTTTCTCTAAACTCGATCTGGTCACGCGCGAAGAATACGACGTATTGGCGCAGCGCCTGGACAAGCTCGAAGCGCGCATCGCCGCACTGGAAACAGACAAATAACCCGTCATGGGCCTGGCTGTTCTGTACAGTCGCGGTCTGGCCGGCATGGACGCGGCGCTGGTCACCGTCGAGGTGCACCTTGCCAACGGCTTGCCCAACTTCACCATCGTCGGTTTGCCGGAAGCCGAAGTGAAAGAGAGCAAGGACCGGGTCCGCGCAGCCTTGCAGAATTGCCAGTTCGAATTCCCCGCCCGCCGCATCACCGTCAATCTCGCTCCGGCCGACCTGCCGAAGGAAAGCGGCCGCTTCGATCTTCCCATTGCGCTGGGCATCCTCGCCGCATCGGGGCAGATCCCCGCCGACAGGCTTGCCGAATATGAGTATGCGGGAGAGCTGGCGCTGACCGGCGAACTGCGCGCCATACGCGGCGCCCTGGCGATGACCTACCGCGCCGCCGATTCCGGCCGCGCCTTCATCCTGCCCGCCGTAAACGCCCCAGAGGCCGCGCTGGTTGAAGATGCCGTGGTCTATCCGGCGCAATCGCTGCTGCAGGTGGCAGCGCATCTTGCCGGGCGGGAAGCGCTGTCGCGTCACATCCCGGACCCCGCGGCCGATGCCCCGCATTATCCCGACATGCGCGAAGTGAAAGGCCAGGCGCAATGCAAACGAGCGCTGGAAATCGCCGCCGCCGGCGGGCACAGCGTGCTGATGAGCGGCCCGCCAGGCACCGGCAAAAGCATGCTGGCGGCGCGCTTTCCCGGCATCCTGCCGCAAATGACGCAACAGGAAGCCCTGGAATCCGCGGCCATGCAATCGCTGGGCGGCATGTTCGAGGTTAGCAACTGGAAACGCCGTCCTTACCGCTCGCCGCATCACACCGCGTCCGCCGTCGCGCTGGTGGGCGGCGGCAGCAATCCGCGCCCCGGCGAAATTTCGGTCGCCATGCATGGCGTGCTGTTTCTGGATGAACTGCCGGAATTCGACCGGAGCGTGCTGGAAGTGTTGCGCGAACCGCTGGAAAGCGGCCGCATCACCATCTCGCGCGCAGCACGGCGCGCCGATTTCAAGGCGCAGTTCCAGCTGGTCGCGGCGATGAACCCGTGCCCGTGCGGCTATCTCGGCCACTACAACGGCAAGTGCCGCTGCACGCCGGATCAGGTGGCGCGATATCGCGGCAGGATCTCTGGCCCCTTGCTGGACCGTATCGACATCCAGATCGAGGTACCCGCCGTGGCGCAGGAAGATCTGCTCAAGCAGGCGGACGGCGAAAGCAGTGCCGAGATTCAGGCCCGGGTCGAATCGGCCCGGCAGCGGCAGCTTGCCCGGCAGGCGAAACCGAATGCGCTGCTGTCGGTTGCCGAGATCGACAAGTGGTGTGCGCCGGGCACCGACGGCGAAGCATTGTTGCGTCAGGCCATTGCCCGCCTGAATCTGTCGGCGCGCGCCTATCACCGGGTGCTCAAGGTGGCGCGCTCCATCGCCGACCTGGCGGGTTGCGAACAGGTCCAGACGGCCCATATCGCGGAAGCAGTGCAATACCGGCGCATGAGCTTCTAGCCCAGCTGCCGCTCAGCCGAACAGGCGCGTGAACAGGCCTTTCTTCTTTTCCACAAAATCGTTCTGCTTGAGCAGGTAAACCTTCACCGCTTCGACATAATCCGCATCGTCGCGCTTGATATGGTTGAACAACCAGGTAACCAGCAGGCTGTTCAGCCCCCTGGAGATATCCTCGCCCTTGTCGAACCGCGCCTGGAAATCCGAAACGCGCTGCGCAAACAGGTCGTGCACCTTCTTGTGCGACTTGGCAAACGGATATCCGGCCTCTTCCTGCAGGCTTTCCTCAAAGCCGAAGTGGGAGATGGTGTAATCCACCAGGTCGCCAATCAGATAACCGATCTCTTCACGGGAATGCCCGCTGGAACGGGCATCGTCGAGCTGATTGATGTACTCCACGATCCGTCGGTGCTGCTGATCGATGACTTCGATACCGACATTGAGCTGTTCAGTCCATATAAATTTGGCCATTCATCCTCCTGACGTCATTACGCGGCATACCCCTCAATCCATTATTGGCGCGACCTGCACAATAACCATACCAATGGTATTGTTTAATCTTGGCCGCATCAAGTCGTGTCCGGCGGCATGCTAAAATCCGCGCCCTTTTATCGACTTACGCACCATGAGCCACGCCCCGCACCCTATCGAAACGCTCCTGCAGCAACGCATCCTGATCCTGGACGGGGCGATGGGCACCATGATCCAGCGCTACAAGCTGACCGAGGCACACTATCGCGGCACGGAGCTGTTCGGCGAATATTCGGGCGAACGCAGGACCTTCGCCGACCATCCGGTGGACCTGAAGGGCTGCAACGACCTGCTGCTGCTGACCCAGCCGCACATCATCGGCGGCATCCATCGCGAGTATCTTGAAGCGGGCGCCGACATCCTCGAGACCTGCACCTTCAATTCCACCTCGGTGTCGATGGAGGATTACGACCTCGAACAGCTGGTGTACGAACTGAATGTCGCCGGCGCGAAGCTGGCACGCGGGCTGTGTGACGAATTCTCCACTGCCGACAAGCCGCGCTTCGTCGCCGGCGTACTCGGCCCCACCGGGAAGACCGCTTCCATCTCGCCGGACGTGAACGATCCCGGCGCGCGCAACATCACCTTCGACCAGCTGGTGGAAAGCTACGCTGAAGCCGTGCGCGGCCTGCTTGACGGCGGCGCGGACATCCTGATGGTCGAGACCATCTTCGACACGCTCAATGCCAAGGCGGCGCTGTTCGCCATCGAACGCCATTTCGAGCAGCACGGCGTGCAGGTTCCCATCATGATCTCCGGCACGATCACCGACGCTTCGGGACGCACCCTGTCGGGCCAGACCACCGAGGCGTTCTACAACTCGCTCGCACATGCCAGACCGCTTTCCATCGGCCTCAACTGCGCGCTGGGCGCCGAACTGATGCGCCCCTATGTGGAAGAGCTGGCGCGCGTGGCGGGCTGCTACGTGAGCGCCCACCCCAATGCCGGCCTGCCCAATCCGCTGTCCGAGACCGGCTACGACGAAGTGCCCGAAACCACCGCGCGCCTGGTGAAGGAGTTCGCCACCAGCGGCTTCCTCAACATCGCCGGCGGCTGCTGCGGCACTTCGCCCGCACATATCAAGGCCATCGCCGAGGCGTTGCGGGACGTGCCGCCGCGCCAGCTGCCGGACATCGAACACAAATGCCGCCTGTCCGGACTGGAGCCGTTCAACATCGGCGACGACTCGCTGTTCGTCAACGTCGGCGAGCGCGCCAACGTCACCGGCTCGGCCAAGTTCAAACGCCTGATCCTCGAAGGCAACTACGACGAGGCACTGGAAGTCGCCAAGCAACAGGTGGAGACCGGCGCGCAGGTGATCGACGTCAACATGGACGAGGCGATGCTGGACGGCGAAGCCGCGATGGTGAAGTTCCTCAACCTGATCGCCTCCGAGCCGGACATCTCCAAAGTGCCGCTGATGATCGACTCCTCCAAGTGGAGCATCATCGAGGCAGGGCTGAAGTGCGTGCAGGGCAAACCCATCGTTAACTCCATCTCGCTCAAGGAAGGCGAGGAGAACTTCATCAAGCATGCCACGCTGGTGCGCCGCTATGGCGCCGCCGCCGTGGTGATGGCGTTCGACGAACAGGGCCAGGCCGACACCTATAAACGCAAGACCGAGATCTGCAAGCGCAGCTACGACATCCTGGTGGACAAGGTCGGCTTCCTGCCCGAAGACATCATCTTCGACCCGAACATCTTCGCCATCGCGACGGGCATCGAGGAGCACAACAACTACGCGGTCGATTTCATCGAAGCCACGCACTGGATCAGGCAGAACCTGCCCTACGCCAAGGTCAGCGGCGGCGTATCCAACGTGTCGTTCAGTTTCCGCGGCAACGAGCCGGTGCGCGAGGCGATCCACACCGTGTTCCTGTACCACGCCATCAAGGCCGGCATGAACATGGGCATCGTCAACGCCGGCCAGCTCGGCGTATACGAGGAAATCCCCAGGGATCTGCGCGACGCGGTGGAAGACGTGGTGCTGAACCGCCATCCCGACGCGGGCGAGAAACTGGTCAAGCTGGCCGAGTCGGTCAAGGGCGGCGGCAAGGAGCAGGTCGAGGACCTGGAGTGGCGCAAGGGCACGGTGCAGGAACGTCTGACCCATGCGCTGGTGCGCGGCATCACCAGCCACATCGTCGAAGATACCGAGGAGGCGCGGCTGCAGGCGAAATCGCCGGTCGAGGTGATCGAGGGACCGCTGATGACAGGCATGAACGTGGTCGGCGACCTGTTCGGCGCAGGCAAGATGTTCCTGCCGCAGGTGGTCAAATCGGCGCGCGTGATGAAGCAGGCGGTGGCCCACCTGGTGCCCTACATCGAAGCGGAAAAGGCGAAGTCGGGCGACAGCAAGCCCAAGGGCAAGATCGTGATGGCGACCGTGAAAGGCGATGTGCACGACATCGGCAAGAACATCGTCACCGTGGTGCTGCAGTGCAACAACTTCGAGGTGGTGAACATGGGCGTGATGGTGCCGTGCCAGCAGATCCTCGACACTGCGCGCGAACACAATGCCGACATCATCGGCCTTTCCGGCCTCATCACCCCGTCGCTGGAAGAGATGGCGCACGTGGCCAAGGAAATGGAACGCCAGGGCTTCAAGATCCCGCTGCTGATCGGCGGCGCAACCACTTCGCGCGTGCATACCGCGGTGAAGATCGCGCCGAACTATCCCAGCGGCACCACCGTGTACGTGCTGGATGCTTCGCGCGCGGTCGGCGTGTGCAGCAACCTGTTGAGCGACAGCCTGCGCGCCAATTACGTGGCGGAGATCCAGGCGGAATACGCGGCTGCACGCGAGCAGCACGAAGGCAAGAAAGGCAAGGCCAGCTACGTCACGCTGGCCGAGGCGCGCGCGCATGGCGTAAAGACCGACTGGAAGAAGTACTCGCCGCCCAAACCCAGGCTGCTCGGCGTACAGAAGCTGGAGAATTACCCGCTCGACATCCTGGTCGATTTCATCGACTGGACGCCGTTCTTCCAGGCATGGGAGCTGGCCGGACGTTATCCGAAGATCCTGCAGGATGAAGTGGTGGGCGAAGAAGCGCGCAAGCTGTTCGCCGACGCACAAGCCATGCTGAAGAGGATCGTCAAGGAAAAGTGGCTCACCGCCAATGCGGTGTTCGGCCTGTTCCCCGCCAATACCGTGAACAGCGACGACATCGAGATCTATACCGACGAATCGCGCAAGAAGATCGCGATGACCTGGCACAACCTGCGCCAGCAGACGAAAAAACCGGACGACATCCCGAACTACTGCCTGGCCGATTACATCGCGCCCAGGGATTCCAAGGTCAAGGACTATATCGGCGCCTTCGCCGTGACCACCGGCATCGGCATCGATGCGCGCGTGGCCGAGTTCGAGAAACAGAACGACGACTACAACGCCATCCTGCTCAAGGCGCTGGCCGACCGCCTCGCCGAAGCCTTCGCCGAACACCTGCACCTGCGCGTGCGCCGCGAGTTCTGGGGCTATGCGGCAGATGAAGGGTTAAGCAACGACGAACTGATCGCCGAAAAATACCGCGGCATCCGCCCGGCACCCGGCTATCCCGCCTGCCCCGAGCACACCGAGAAGGGGCCGTTGTTCGAGCTGCTGCAGGCGCCGCAAAATGCCGGCATCACCATCACCGAAAGCTACGCCATGCTGCCCACCGCGGCGGTGAGCGGTTTCTACTTCTCGCATCCGCAGGCGCAGTATTTCGCCACCGGCAAGGTGGACAAGGAGCAGGTGGCAGATTATGCCAAGCGCAAGGGCATGACGCTGGAAGAGGCGGAGCGGTGGCTGGCGCCGGTGTTGAGTTATTAACGGATTAAGCGGTACAGCAAGCAATATTCAACGAAAAAAGGAAACAGGCATGATTACCCTCACCAAAACCGACACCAAACTGGGCGAAGGCGCAGAAGCACAAGCCGGTCAGACCGTGATTGTGCATTACACGGGCTGGCTGCATGACGAGGCCGCGCCCGAAAACAAGGGCAAGAAGTTCGACAGCTCGCTCGACCGCAACGACCCTTTCAGTTTTCCGCTTGGCGGAGGACGCGTGATCAAGGGCTGGGATATTGGCGTGCAGGGCATGAAAGAAGGCGGCTCGCGCACACTGGTCATCCCGCCGGAGATGGGCTACGGACCACGCGGTGCGGGTGGGGTGATCCCGCCGAATGCGACGCTGGTGTTCGATGTGAAGCTGCTCAAGGTGATCAAGACCGACATGGTCGACACCAAGGTGGGCGAGGGTGCGGAAGCGCAGGAAGGGCAGCACGTCACCGTGCATTACACCGGCTGGCTGTTCGACAAGAACGCGCCGGAAAACAAGGGCACAAAGTTCGACAGCTCGCGCGACCGCGACGAGCCGTTCGATTTTCCGCTGGGCCAGGGCCATGTGATCCAGGGCTGGGACATCGGCGTGCAAGGCATGAAGGTGGGCGGGCAGCGCACGCTGGTGATTCCCCCGGAAATGGGCTACGGCAGGCAGGGCGCGGGCGGCGTGATCCCGCCGAATGCGACACTGGTGTTTGAGGTTGAGTTGCTTGGAATCAACTGAGGCGCGCTGTTAGACTGCTTCCATGTTCTATCTCGAACTCTTCGCTGCGCTGGATCGCCACAAGGTGGATTACCTGCTGATTGGCGGGTTGGCGGTCTCGTTGCATGGTGTGGAACGTGCCACGATGGATGTGGACATCACGGTGGCGATGAATCCTGCCAACCTGATAGCGCTGATCGATACTGCGAAGGAGCTGAAGCTCATGCCAGTGCTTCCGGTACCGCTGGAGTCGTTAAGCAATATCGAGTTGCTGCGCGATTGGCATGCACAGCGCCACCTTGAAGCTTTTGCACTGCGTACGCCGGAACTGGCCGGAGTAACCATAGATGTGTTGCTATTCCCGCCGGTGGATTTTTCCGGCATGCAGCAAAGAGCGGTGGAGTTCGATGTTGCCGGAACGGCGATCAAGGTAGTTTCCATCGACGACCTGATCGCGCTCAAGAGCGCTGTCGGGCGGCCTGTCGACATCTCGGATGTTGAACATCTGCAAAGGATCAGATCTGCATGAAGCAACCGTTCAGTCCTGGCGACCGCACTTACTATGTAAGCGACGAACGGTTGCGCGCTTTCAAGGCGCTCACGCCGGAACAGCGATTGCGCTGGGTGGAAGAACTGGCAAATTTCCTGCGTCTGGCAAAAGTAAGCAAGAAAAAACCCGCGTCGAAACCATAGATGAACCTGATCTCTAATCCATTGCTGGTCACGGCACTGATGCTGGCGGTATCCAACCTGTTCATGACCTTTGCATGGTACGGGCACCTGAAGAATTTCGCCCACTCGCCCTGGTATGTGGCGGCGCTGGCGAGCTGGGGCATCGCGCTGTTCGAGTACCTGATCCAGGTTCCGGCCAACCGCATCGGCTACACCCAGCTCAGCCTGGGGCAGCTGAAGATCATGCAGGAGGTCATCACGCTGACCATCTTCGTGCCGTTCGCGGTGCTGTACATGAACCAGCCGCTGAAGATGGACTATTTGTATGCGGGGCTGTGCCTGCTGGGTGCGGTGTATTTTATTTTTAGAACCTAAGCCGTCATTCCGGCGCAGGCCGGAATCCAGCTAGTCAATAATTCAGCGAAGCGGAACAAGACCCAACAGCATTTTTGATAACTGCACTGGATTCCGGCCTGCGCCGGAATGACGAAATTGGAATTAACAATGAGCCAAATGAAACACATCCACATCCTCGGCATCTGCGGCACCTTCATGGGCGGCATCGCCGCCATCGCCAAACAGGCAGGCTATCGCGTCACCGGCTGCGATGCCAACGTCTATCCGCCGATGAGCACGCAACTGGAAGAGCAGGGCATCGAGCTGATCGAAGGCTGGGGCGTGGAGCAGCTGGAACTGAAGCCGGATGTGTTCGTCATCGGCAACGTGGTGTCGCGCGGCAATCCGCTGATGGAAGAGATCCTGAACCGCAACCTGCCGTATGCCTCCGGCCCGCAATGGCTGGCCGATACCTTGTTGCGCGACAAGTGGGTACTGGGTGTGGCGGGCACGCACGGCAAGACCACCACCACGTCCATGCTGGCCTGGATACTGGAACATGCAGGGCTGAACCCCGGCTTCCTGATCGGCGGCGTGCCGCAGAACTTCGGCATCTCGGCGCGCATCACCGAGACGCCGTTCTTCGTGATCGAGGCGGACGAATACGACACCGCCTTTTTCGACAAGCGCTCCAAGTTCGTGCACTACCATCCGCGCACCGCGATCCTGAACAACCTCGAGTTCGACCACGCCGATATCTTCCCCGACCTGGCCGCCATCGAAACGCAGTTCCACCATCTGGTGCGCACGGTGCCGGGCAACGGGCTGGTGGTATGCAACGGGCGCGAGGAATCTTTGGCACGCGTGATCAAGCGCGGCTGCTGGACGCCGGTGGAGAAGTTCGGCTCGGATGACGGCTGGAACATCGATGCCAACGAGCAGGTGTCGCTCAGCGGCAAGGCGCAAGGCACCCTGCAGTGGGACTTGCTCGGCGAACACAACCGCATGAACGCACTGGCCGCGCTGGCCGCCGCGCGTCATGCCGGCGTGCCGGTCGCACAGGGCCTGGCTGCGCTCAGTGAATTCAAGAACGTGAAGCGCCGCATGGAGGTGCGCGGCACGGTCAACGGCATCACAGTGTACGACGACTTCGCGCACCACCCCACCGCGATCGACACCACCGTGGCCGGGCTGCGCCGCAAGGTGGGCAAGGCGCGCATCCTCGCGGTGCTGGAGCCACGCTCCAACACCATGAAGCTGGGCGTGATGAAGGACGCGCTGCCCGGCAGCCTGAAGGATGCCGACCTGACCTTTTGTTATGCCGGGAACCTGGGCTGGGATGCGCGTGGTGCGCTCGCCCCGCTGGGCGACAAGGCGGTGGTGAAGGACGATCTGAACGAACTCATCGAAGCCATCGCCGCCAAAGCGAAGTCGGGCGACCATGTCCTGGTGATGAGCAACGGCGGCTTCGGCGGGATACACGAAAAGCTGTTGCAACGACTGGCGCAGTGAATACGTACGCGTTCCGCCTGCTCAATGTATTTGCCATCGCCGGCGATCCCTTCTCCGGCAACCCGCTGGCGGTTTTTGAAGATGCCCGCGGCCTGAGCGACGAACAGATGCAGGTAATCGCGCGACAGATGAACCTGTCGGAAACGACGTTCATCTTTCCCAGCGAGTGCGCCAGTGCACGTGTCCGCATCTACACCCCTTCCTTCGAAATGCCGTTCGCCGGGCACCCCACGCTGGGCACGGCGCATGTCGTGCGTTCGCTCGCCCCTGCCGGCGACAGGCTCACGCTGGAGATGAAGGCGGGCATCATCCCGGTCGCAGCCCAGGGCAACCGCTGGGAACTGCAGGCCAACACAGCCAGGACACGCCCCATCGAGGCCACGCATGCCGAACTGGCCCAGATGCTGGGGCTCGATGTCACAGATATCGGCGAACGGCCATTGTGGGTCGATACCGGCAGCGAACAGCTGGTCATCCCGCTGCGTTCTGTCGCCGCCGTGGAGCGCGCTTCTCCGGATATCAAACTGATGGCGCAGCACGCATTCTCGCCAACCCGCGGCGCCAGCATGGCCTACGTGTGGGCACAGGACGAGGCCGGCGGGATCGTCTCGCGTTTCTTCTTTCCCAAGACGGGTTCGATCGCCGAGGATCCGGCCACCGGCTCGGCCTGCGCCAATCTCGGCGGCTGGTTCGTTGCCAATGGTGCTATGTTGCCCCTGCAGCGCGCGATCCACCAGGGCGATGCCGTGGGACGCCCGTCGTTACTGGGCTTGCGGGTAGAAGCTGGGGGAGTGATTCATGTTGCCGGCCTGGTAAGCGATCTGGGAAGCGGCCAGATCAGCATCTGACAGGGCCTGCAATCTGCAAATCCGGCGACACAGCCACCGCGCAGCAGCAGTTCGCTGCGCAATGGCTGGCGTTGTGTCGAAGTTTCTTATTGCGGCAGCACAGCGGATTTTGCAGCAGCTTGCTGACGATAGTCCTTCAGGGCCTGGTCCACTATCTCTATCCAGGCACTGTCGGTCACCACCTGACGGGAATCCTGGGCGTGCACCTCCACCGTTGCCGGCGTTGCCTTGCCGCTTATCTCAAGATTGGTGGCTATATCGGTATGCAGGGTAATCGCCCAGAAACCCGGTTGTAACCATGCCCAGAACTGCTTGATCCGTACGTCGATTATCACAGGATCGGGACCCGCTTCCGCCGCGTTGCTCGTCGTACGGTAACCCGCCTGTTTCAAGGCATTCGTCAGGTTCTCGCGCACGACACCAGCCACGGTCTGTCCATTCTCAAGCAACACATCGCCGAGTGCCTTGCCGAAACCGCCACGCTTGCGCCCGATGGCTCGGGCCTTGGTATCCGCCGATGCAAGGGTTGCGCCCTCGCCCCCCAGGGATGGCGTGCCGGGCTCGTTGGGATCCTGTTCGAATACTCGCTCGTCGGTGACCGAACCGATCAGGACGACTTTGGATTTGGTGACGGCATAAGTGGCCGTGCCAGAATCCCCAAGCTTGACCTCGCTGCGACTGGTGGCACAACCGGTAACCAGAACTGCGCTGGCTAACAGACAGACCAACAAATGATTCCTCGACATGATGGGCTCCTTAATGATTTGAAGTAAAGAGTTACGACCAACCGCATACGACCACATCCTGTACTGCTCCGGCAAAAACGTTGTCCTTCCGCTGCAATCCGTGTTCCGGCTTGCCGAACGCTTCAAACCTTACCTGCCGGCATTCCTGTCCTGCTTCATTTGCTTCATTGCGTCACGGCATGCTGCCGAGAATCTGAATTCCCTGTGCGCCCGCTTATAGCTGCCCATGCATTTCAGCAGGCCGCCACCGACCACTTCCTGCCCGCACCCGGTAACTTCCGCATCAGCCCGGCAGGCGCTGTTGACGTCCTGGGCATCGGCGGAAATTTCCGCTTTCATTTGCTTCAGCGCGCCGCGGCAAGCCGGAGAGAACTTGAAATCCTGGTGTGCCTTCTTGTAGCTGCCCATGCATTTCAGCATTCCCTTGCCGACGACCTCCTGCCCGCACCCGGCCATTTCCGCGTCTGCCCGGCAGGCCGTGTTGACTGCCTGCATATCTGCCGACGGTGCCGTATCGGCAATGGCAGCGCCGCTGAAAGACGATGCGCACAGTATTGCACCCGCCAGCATTGCTCTTGTTGTCATGCTCATGTTCCCTCCTCAAGGAAATAAATCGATATCCGTCCTGCTGCGCTTGGCCATATCCCGCATCATCCGTTCGCCCCGAACATCATGCGCTTTGCCACGAATTTCTTCGCCGGCGGCAAGCAGTCCAGCAGGGTGAGTGCGGCGGAGCGCACCCGGCCGAACAGCGGCAGGTCGTTGGAGAACAGGCGTACAAGACCGTCGGTGAAACGGATGCCGGCGTTGCGGTCGATACGGCGCGACTTGCGGTAGGCTGCGCACATTGCTGCCGAGCCGATGCCCTCCGGGACGCTGTCGAGGATGACCTGTGCCAGTTCCCATGCATCGCGGATGCCCATGTTGAATCCCTGGCCGGCGACCGGATGCAAGGTCTGCGCGGCATTGCCGATCAGCACCGTGCCCGGGAAGGTGATATCGGGCGCTCGCTTCAGGCGCAATGGATAGCAGCTGCGCTTGCCGACGCTGGTGAAGATGCCCACCCGGTCGCCGAAATGCTGCTGCAGGTTGTGCAGGAAGGCGGCGTCATCCCATTGCAGCATGGCTTGCGCGGCATCGTGCGGTGCGGTCAGCACCAGTTCGTAACCATCCAGGTACGGCAGCAGCGCCATCGGCCCCTGTACAGTGAAGTGTTCGAACGCCACCCCAGCGCGCGGCTGCGTGCAGGTGACATGGGCGATGATGCCGCTTTGCCCGTAATCCTGTACCTGCGGCGGATGCGACGCTTCGAGCAGCTTGCCGCCTTCGGCAACGACGGCGAGGCGCGCCGTGAGGGTATGCGGCTTGCCCTGATATTGATAGGTGAGGGTGGCCCCTTCGCCGGAGCTGCGCAGGTCGCTGACCGCCGCACCGTACAGGCAGGTGATGTCGCTCTGGCGCAGCACCTGCTGCAGCGCGGCGTGCAGGGTGGTGTAGGGCAATACGTAACCCATCTCGGCCACCTTCAGTTCTTCGGCGCGCAGGGTCGTGCTGCCGCTGGAATCCTTTTGCGTGACCTCGATGGTCCTGATGCCGCTGACGTTCTGTATCTTCTCCCATGCCCCCAGGCGCTGCAGCAGCAGGCGCGTACCGTAGGACAGCGCCAGGGCACGCGGGTCGGTGGTATTGCTGTCCGATTCGCGCGCCTCGAGCAGTACCACGTTCAAATCGTTGCCCTGCAGCGCGATCGCCAGCGCGGCACCGACCGGGCCGCCGCCGACGATGGCGATGTCGCAGCTGTTCTCATTCATGGCGCATGACCTCCTCGATCTCGCTGACCGTCTTCGGCGTATCCCGCGTCAGCACTTCGTTGCCCTTTGCGGTGATGAGCACATCGTCCTCGATGCGGATGCCGATGTTCCACAAGTCCCGCGGCACGCTGTCGCTGGGGCGGATGTAGCAACCGGGCTCGACGGTGAGCGCCATGCCGGGTTGCAGCGGTCGCCATTGGCCGTCCAGCTTGTATTCGCCGACATCGTGCACATCCATGCCCAGCCAGTGGCCGGTGCGGTGCATGTAAAACTGCTTGTAGCTTTCGGTCTCCAGTACCGATTCCAGACTGCCGCGGCAGAGTCGCAGGTCGATGAAACCCTGCGCCAATACCCTCAGCGCGGCTTCATGCGGGGCGTTCCAGCGCATGCCCGGTTTTGCCGCGGAAATGGCGGCCGCCTGCGCGGCAAGCACGATCTCGTACACATCCTTCTGGGCGGGGCTGAACCTGCCATTCACCGGGAAGGTGCGCGTGATGTCGGCGGCATAGCCGTCGAGTTCGCAACCCGCATCGATGAGCAGCAGGTCGCCGTCGTTAAGCCTGGCGTTGTTGCCGACGTAGTGCAGCGTACAGGCGTTGGCGCCGCCGGCGACGATGCTGGTATAGGCCGGATGCCGGGCGCCGTGGCGGCAGAATTCGTGCAGCAGTTCTGCTTCCACTTCATATTCGAACCGGCCCGGCCGGGTGAAGCGCATGGCGCGGCGGTGTGCACCGGCAGAGATCGTTGCAGCGCGGCGCATGATGTCCTGTTCGTGCGCATCCTTGACCAGGCGCATTTCGTTGATCGGTTCGCGCACGTCGCGGATCTCGCCCGGCGCACGGATGCCGCTGCGCGACTTCGCCTTCACGGCCTCGCGCAACCGGATGATGCGGGCGTCCCAGCCGGCATCCGCACCCACCGGGTAATACAGCACGGGCTGGTTGCCCATCAGTTCGGCCAGTTTTTCGTCCAGCTGCGCGATGGGATAAGCGGCATCGAAGCCGAACTTCTCGCTCGCTGCATCGGGGCCATAACGGAAACCATCCCATATCTCGCGTTCTGCATTTTTTTCGCGACAGAACAGGATGGCCTGCATCTGTTCGCCGGCAACGAGTACCAATACCGCTTCCGGTTCGGCAAACCCGGTCAGGTAGTAGAAATGGCTGTCATGGCGGTAATCGTAATGCGCATCCGCGTTGCGCACCGCTTCCGGGGCGGTGGGAATGATGGCAATGCCGCTCTGCATCTGACTTTGCAGGCGTTTGCGGCGTTCGGCGTAGATGGCGGTATCAGACATGCCGGGCATTTTGCGGCGCGCGCAGTCGCTTGTCGAGTTCGTCCAGCCGCTGCGGCGTGCCGACATCGATCCACAGGCCGCGGTGATGCTCACCGCTGGCTTTGCCTGCCGCGATCTGCTCGCGCAGCAGCGGCGCCAGCGGAGCCCTGGTTCCGCGCGCGATTTGCGCAAACAACTCCGGGCGATACAGGCCGATGCCGCTGAAAGTCAGTGCCGAGTGCCGGGGAGTGGGTGCCGAGCTGATCACGCGGTTGTCATGCAGCAGAAAATCGCCATTGGGGTGATGTTCGGGGTTGTCCACCAGCACCAGATGAACGGTGTCCTGGCTGCGTTGCATCTGCGCCGCCAGTGCCGGCATGCGGGCAAAGTCGTAATCGCACCAGATGTCGCCATTGACCACCGCGAAGGGTTGATCGCCCAGCAGGTGCAGGGCAAACGCGATGCCCCCTGCCGTTTCCAGTGCCGTGCCCTCGTCCGAATAGCGGATACGCGCGCCGAACTTGCTGCCGTCACCCAATGCCTGTTCGATCTGCAGGCCGAGATGCGCATGGTTGATGACGAGGTCGGTGATGCCGGCACGCACCAGCCGTTCGATGTGCCACACGATGAGCGGCTTGCCGCCGGCCTGCAGCAGGGGTTTGGGCGTGTGGTCGGTGAGCGGCCGCATGCGTTCGCCACGCCCGGCCGCCAGGATCATTGCACGCATGGGTTTGCTTCTTTCACGTTCGCTCCCGCTTGCGGGAGGTCACCAGCGGCTTGCCCGCCTGCGGGCCTGGCCAGAGGAAACATGCCCAGCATGCTCAAATCGATGCTCCGGTGCGTTGGGTTTTCTGTTCCAGTTCCATCAGCAGGACCAGCAACGGCTTCAAGTCGATGTAGCGCTCGCAGGCGCGGCGCAAGTAATCCATCACCAGCGGCATGTCCTTCAGGTAGCCGTCCTTGCCGTCACGGTGGTACAGCCGCGCGAAGATGCCCAGCACCTTGATGTGGCGCTGCACGCCCATCATCTCGTAATCGCGGTAGAACTCGCCGAAATCCTCGCGCACCGGCAAGCCGGCCTTGCGCGCTTTTTCCCAGTAGCGGATGAGCCAGTCCATGATCGCTTCCTCTTCCCACTTGATGTAGGCGTCTTTGAACAAGGATGCGAGATCGTAGGTGATGGGACCGTACACGGCATCCTGGAAGTCCAATATTCCAGGATTCGGGTCGGCGAGCATGAGGTTGCGCGAATGGTAGTCGCGATGCACGTATACGCGCGGTTGCGCCAGGTTGTTGGCCAGGATGCGCTCAAACACTTCTTCCAGCTTGGCTTGCTGTTTTTCGCTGAGCGTCACGCCCAGGTGTTTCGCGATATACCATTCGGGAAACAGGTTCAATTCGCGCCGCAACAAGGGTTCGTCATAAGGCGGCAGTTCGTCTTTTTTCGAGGCAAGCTGGATCCTGATCAGCGCATCGGTCGCTTCTGCGTATAGTTTTGGGGCGCTGGCATCGGTCAGTGCTTGCAGATAGGTGGTATTGCCGAGATCGGACAGCAGCAGGAAACCCTGCGCCAGGTCTTGCGCATACACATGCGGCACATGCGTGCCGGCTTCCTCGAACAACTTGCCGATATGCAGGAATGGCCGGCAATCTTCATGCTGCGGCGGCGCATCCATGATCACTTTCGTGCTGCCGTCGGCGAAAGTGGCGCGGAAATAGCGACGGAAGCTGGCATCGGCGGAAGCGGGGGCGATGGTGAAGGTCTCGTTTGGAAACAGGCCGGAAAGCCAGTCCGCAAGCTGCTTTTGACGTTGCATTTGATTGCCTTAATGAGGGATTTGTGCGATTTTAGCACCTTAATTTATTTACCCCCGCACCATGCCTTTTCGCCTTTCCCCTGTTGCGATCCTGATACTTGGAATGTTTCCAATGCTCGCTCAGGCCGAAGACGCGCCGTTGCCGTTGAAGCTGGATCGCATGCTCAAGAGACCGTCCGGGTCGTCGGAGGGATCTGCTGCGTTCATCAATGCGCAACATGTGGAAGCCAAAAAGAACGACCAGCTGGAAGCCAGCGGCGATGTGGAATTGCGTCAAAGCGGGCAGGTGATCTCTGCCGGTCACCTGCTGTACGGTCAGGAAAGCAAGGATGTGCTGGCCGAGGGCGGAGTACGGCTGGAACAATCCGGCATCGTTGTCACCGGGCCAGTCCTGAAGCTGAATCTGGACACCAACGTCGGCGAAATGGCCCAGCCGCAGTTTGAATTGACGGAGAGCCACGCGCGCGGCGCCGCCGAAACGATGCACATCGCCGGCAAAACGATCTATTCTTTCGACAATACGACTTTCACCACCTGCCCTGCGGGAAACGACGACTGGATGTTGCAGGCCGACCGCCTCGACCTGGATCGCACAACCCAGGTCGGTGTGGCACACGGAGCAACCGTCGATTTCAAAGGCGTGCCGATACTTTATACGCCGTGGATGGACTTTGCTTTGAACAGCAACCGGCGCTCCGGCTTCCTGAGCCCGAGCTATGGCTCGACCAGCACCGGCGGTACGGAATTCACCCTGCCGTATTACTGGAATATCGCCCCCAACTATGATGCCACCATCGCCCCGCGCGAGATCGCCAAACGCGGCATTCAACTCAACAATGAGTTCCGCTATCTGGAGCCAGGCTATTCGGGAACGGCCCGCTACGAAGTGCTGCCCGGCGATCACCTGACCAACAGCACGCGCTCGTTCATGTCCTTGCAGCACGCGCAGAACCTGGGCGGCGGCGTGGGCCTGGGGCTGAATGTAAATCGCGCATCCGACGATGCCTATTTCCGCGACCTGTCCAGCCTGATCAGCGGTACCTCGCAGGTCTATCTGTTGCGCGATGGCTCGCTCTCCTATGGAGTCGGATCATGGAATGGCTCGGTGGAAGTGCAAAACTTCCAGACCCTGCAAGATCCGCTTAACCCCATCGTGGCCCCCTACCGCAGCCAGCCGAACATTACATTGAACGGACAGGAAACGCTGGGCGATGCCACGTTCAATTTTGCCAATCAGTACGTCGATTTTCGCCACAACACCCTGGTCAATGCCGAACGGATGGTGATCAATCCTTCGGTAAGCTATCCGCTGCTGAGTGACCTAGGCTATTACGTCACGCCCAAGCTCGGCGTGCATTACACGCAATACCGGATGGGCTCGAACAACACGACGGGCATCCCCGATGCGACACGCACCCTGCCCATCTTCAGCGTGGACAGCGGCATGCAATTCGAGCGCGATATGCCGTCGTTCCTCGGCGGAAGTTATACGCAGACACTGGAGCCGCGGCTGTACTATGTATATATCCCGTACCGGGACCAAAGCATGCTGCCGATTTTCGACTCCGCACCGGCACCTTTCACTTTTGCCCAGATATTTTCCGAGAACCGTTTCTTCGGCAGCGACCGTATCGGCGATGCCAACATGGCGACGATGGCGCTGACCTCGCGCGTGATCGACGACCGGGACGGGGTGGAACGCTTCCGCATGATGCTGGGCGAGCGTTTCAGTTTCACGGCACCCAAGGTAGACATGTTCAACCCGGCAAGCAACACTTACCCGCCCAACACCTACCTCACCCCGGTAAGCAACAGCAACCGCTCCGACATCCTGCTCGGCCTTGGCGGCAAGCTCTCCAATACGCTGTCCATGGACAGCCTGATCCAATACAACCCCAGTCTGGCTCAGACCGACATGTACAGCTTTTCGACCACTTACAAGCCCGAACCGGGCAAGCTGGTCAATCTTGGCTACCGGCTGGAACGCGGCATCCTGCACCAGACCGACGTTTCAACCCAATGGCCGCTGTTCGGCCACTGGCTCGGCGTAGGCAGCCTGAGCTATTCCTTGCTGGATAAAAATGCCGTGGAGGCGCTGGCGGGGGTTGAGTATAATCAGTCCTGCTGGACGATGCGATTCGTAGCACAAACCTTCACCATCGCAACCAACGTTCGTTCTTCCGGAATATTCCTGCAACTGGAATTGAACGGGATGGGTGCAATCGGCTTCGATCCGATGGAAGCCCTGCGCCTCAACGTGCCCGGTTACACCAAGATAAACAGCCTGCCTGGGCAACCCGCCCAAGGCCTGAATTGATTTAAGCGAAAACTGAAAGAGAACATGCTGAGCCAAAAGATACTCACCCTCGTCCTGCTGGGTTTTGCAACCGTCGCGGCAGCGGCTGAGCCGCAAAAACAGGCAACGCCCATCGATCGGGTCGAAGTCATCGTGAACGACGACGTAATCACGCACAACGAACTGGAAAAGCGCGTCACCAGCGTGTCGAAAATGCTGCAACGACAGAATACCGCGCTGCCGGACCGGAGCATCCTGGAAAGACAGGTGCTCGAGCGCATGATCACCGAGATGCTGCTGGCACAGTTCGCCAAGGAGACCGGCTTGCGCATCGACGATGTACAGCTGGACAAGACCATCCTGCGCATCGCGCAACAGAACAAATTCGACTCGGTGGCCGCATTCCGCGCCAAGCTGGAGCATGATGGCACCGACTACAACGAATTCCGTGAGGAGATACGCAACGAGATCATCTCGGCCCGCCTGCGCGAACGCGAGGTGGACAGCAAACTGGTCATCAGCGAGAACGACGTGGACAACTACCTGAGCAACCAGGAACGCCAGGAAGGCAAGGGCGAAGAACTGCAGCTTGCCCACATCCTGGTGGTGGTGCCGGAGCAGGCCAGCGCGGACAAGATCCAGTCCTACCGCAGCCGGGCCGAACAGGCGCTGGCCAAGCTGCGCGGCGGCGCCTCGTTCGCCCAGGTGGCGGCCGGCTATTCCGATGCGCAGGATGCACTCAAGGGTGGCGAGATCGGCTGGCGGCCGGCGGACCGGCTTCCCCCGCTGTTTTCCGAAGCGCTGCAGAAAATGAAACCGGGTGATGTCAGCGATGTGCTGCGCAGCCCGAGCGGTTTCCACATCATCAAATTGCTCGACCGCCGCACTAAGGATACGCCGGTGGTGATCACCCAGACGCACGCGCGCCATATCCTGATCAAGACCAGCGAACTGGTCTCCGAGAACGAGGCCAAGAGCCGCCTGCAGGAGATCAAGCAGCGCATCGACAAGGGGGCGGATTTCGCCGAAGAGGCACGTTTGCATTCCGAGGACGGCAGCGCACCGCAAGGCGGCGACCTGGGTTGGCTGTCGCCGGGCGAGACCGTACCCGAATTCGAGGGGCCGATGAATGCGCTGAAGATCGGCCAGGTCAGCGGCCTGGTGCAGACCGGTTTCGGCTGGCACCTGATCCAGGTGCTGGATCGCCGCAATACCGACGTGAGCGTGGATCAGAAACGTCAGCGCGCCCGCAATGCCATCCGCACCTTCAAATCGGACGAGGCATTCCAGGACTGGCTGCGCCAGCTGCGTGACCGCGCCTTCGTCGAGTATCGCAACGAACCGAAATAATGCGGCAGCCACTCGCCATCACTGCAGGCGAGCCCGCCGGAATCGGCCCCGATCTCTGCCTGCAGCTTGTCAGCCATGAACATCCGCTGGTGGTGATCGCCGACAGGTCGCTGCTGCTGCAACGCGCGACCCAGCTCGGCATAGCCATACAACTGCACGATTACAGCGCCGCCGCACCCCTGAAACCCGGCAGCCTGAACGTGCTGCATGTTCCGCTGGCGCAACCTGTACAAGCCGGAAAACTGGATCCTTCAAACAGTCCTTACGTGCTGGAAACCTTGCGCCGCGCGGTCAGGGGTTGCCTGGCAGGCGAATTCTCGGGCATGGTGACCGCCCCGGTGCACAAGGGCATCATCAACGATGCCGGCATCCCGTTTACCGGACATACCGAATTCCTGGCCGAACTGACGGAAACGCCGCTGGTGGTGATGATGCTGATCGGAATGGTCCGGCATGCGCCTGTGCACCGAACTCCGTCCGCAACGGGGATCGCGGATTCCGGCACCGCCGAATTCATGCTGCGCGTGGCACTGGCAACGACCCACCTGCCCCTGCGCGAAGTGGCCGACGCCATCACTGCGCCGCTGCTGGAAGACGTGCTGCGCATCCTGCAGCGCGACCTGCAGCGCCGTTTCGGCATCGCCCGGCCGCGCATCCTGGTCGCCGGCCTCAATCCGCATGCCGGCGAAGACGGCCATCTGGGGCACGAGGAGATCGAGGTGATGATCCCCGTGCTCGACAGGCTGCGTGCCGAGGGTTACAACGTGAGCGCACCGCTGCCCGCGGACACCCTGTTCGCCGTACACCGTTTGCGCGAATGCGATGCGGTGCTGGCGATGTATCACGATCAGGGGCTGCCGGTATTGAAGCACGCCAGCTTCGGCGAGGGCGTGAACATCACGCTGGGCATGCCCATCATCCGCACCTCGGTCGATCACGGCACCGCGCTCGAACTGGCGGGTAGCGGCAAGGCCGATGTCGGCAGCATGCTGGAAGCAATCAAGGTTGCCGCGGAGATGGTGCAGCATGAGCGGGCATAGTAATGAGGGCCTGTTGGCTGCGGCGTCACGCACTGCACGCATGAGCCTCCACCGATACGCTTGGGGGAATTTTGATTATGGGTCATGAAGCCAAAAAGCGTTTTGGCCAGAACTTCCTCATCGACCAGAACATCATCGCCGACATCGTGCGCGCAATCCGCCCCGAAGCCGGCGACAACATGGTGGAAATCGGTCCCGGCCTGGGTGCATTAACGCGCCCCTTGCTGCAGACGCTGAATCTCCTGCATGTGATCGAGATCGACCGCGACATCATCGCGCGGCTGAAGACCGATTATCCGCAGGACCGGATCGTCATCCACGAAGGCGACGCGCTGAAGTTCGATTTCGCCACGCTGCCGGTACCATTGCGCATCGTCGGCAATCTGCCCTACAACATCTCTTCGCCGCTGCTGTTCCATTTTGCCGGATATGCTGCGCGCATCACCGACATGCACTTCATGCTGCAGAACGAAGTGGTCGAACGCATGGTGGCCGCGCCTTCCACTCCTGCCTACGGGCGGCTGTCGGTTATGCTGCAATACCGCTTCCACATGGAAAAGCTGCTCGACGTGCCGCCGCAATCGTTCCGCCCCGCACCCAAGGTCGACTCCGCCATCGTGCGCCTGATCCCGATCCCGCCCGACCAGATCGCCGTGCAGGACGAGGCATTGTTTGCCCAGATCGTGGCGGCGGCCTTCGGACAGCGGCGCAAAACCTTGCGCAACACGCTCAGGGACTATCTGCAGGAAGGCGATTTCGCCGAACTCGGCATCGATGCACAGTTGCGTGCCGAGAACCTGGGCGTGACGGAATTCGCGCGTATCGCCAATCGCCTGGCTAACGCGCACCGACCCGGTTTCAGTTAGAATCACGACTCCCCGGTCGCTGCTGGCATCTTGCGCATCAATGGCAATCCGGCAACGGTCCAGGCGACAAGGCGTGGCGCAAGCATCGTGCAACGCACGGTGCGCCCAAATTTTGAATTGATCGAGATGACAACATGTCCGACGTCCCACCCATTGTTCTGACCTTTGCTGCAGCCGACCCGAGTTGCGGAGCCGGAATCCAGGCCGATATCCTGACCATCGCCAGCATGGGTTGCCATCCGCTGTCGGTGATCACGGCCATCACCGTGCAGGACACCAGCGGCGTAGACGATGTGCAGCCGATAGATGCCGACTGGGTGGCCGACCAGGCGCGTACGGTGCTGGAAGACATGCCCGTTGCCGCGTTCAAGATCGGCCTGCTGGGCAGCGTGGAGAATATCGCGGTCATCGCCGAAGTAATCTCGGATTACCCCGATATCCCGCTGGTGTTCGATCCGGTGCTGGCTTCCGGCCGCGGTGACGAATTGGCGAATGAAGACATGCTGGACGCGATGCGCGAACTGTTGCTGCCACAGACGACCATCCTGACCCCGAACAGCATGGAAGCCAGGCGGCTGGTGCAGGACGAGGACAACGAGCAGGACGATCCCGAGCTTGCCGAATGCGCCAAGCGCATCCTGCGGCTGGGCTGCGAATACGTACTGATCACCGGCACGCACGAGCACACGCCCAAGGTCGTCAACAACCTGTATGGCGAACGCGGCCTGGTCCGCAGCGACAACTGGCCACGCCTGCCCGGCATCTATCACGGCTCCGGCTGCACGCTGGCGGCGGCGATCGCCGCGCTGCTGGCGAACGGACTGTCGATGGAAGATGCCGTGCATGAAGCCCAGGAATACACCTGGGAAGCGCTGAAATACGGTTTCCGTCCCGGCATGGGACAACACATCCCGGATCGCCTGTTCTGGGCGCGCGACGAAGATGCGGAAGATGAAAGTACGACCCGTCATTGACGGCAGAATTTCAGGATTGTCTTTCTCGATTGCTACCTTTCCCGTTCGCAGGGGACGGTTGAGGAAGGGGAAGCCGTGAATCCGATTCACGGCTTGTACGCAATCACACCCGATGTAGCCGATACCGCCGAATTATCCCGGCTCGTACGTCTGGCTTTGCAGGGTGGCGCCAGCATACTGCAGTATCGCAACAAGACCGCTGCGGCCGGGCTGAGGTTGCAGCACGCGCGGGCCCTGCGCGAGCTGACCCGTGAATTCGGCGCCACCTTCATCGTAAACGACGATGCGCAACTGGCCGCGCAGGTTGATGCCGACGGCGTTCACCTGGGAGGCGAGGATGGCAGCGTGGCGGCGGCGCGCGCGCTGCTGGGCAATGCAAGGATCGTCGGCGTATCTTGCTATAATCGCGTCGCGCTGGCGCATGAGGCGGTGCGGCAAGGCGCGGATTACGTTGCGTTCGGCGCATTCTTCCCTTCAAGCGTCAAACCGGATGCGGTGCAGGCGAACGTGCAGATGCTCACGGCGGCCCGAAGCGAACTGGACGTACCCATCGTCGCCATCGGCGGCATCACGCAGCAGAACGGTGCTGCGCTGATTGCTGCAGGCGCAGATGCGCTGGCAGTGATTACGGCACTTTGGGCCGCCCCGGACATCGAAGCAAGCGCACAAGGATTTTCAACACTTTTCAGCAGGACTAGGCAATGACTTCCAAAAACGAATCCCTCTTCGAACAATCCCAGAAGGTCATCCCCGGCGGCGTCAATTCGCCGGTGCGCGCTTTCCGCTCTGTCGGCGGTACGCCGCTGTTTTTCCAGCGCGGGCAGGGCGCTTATGTATGGGATGCGGATGGAAAAAAATATACTGATTACGTCGGCTCATGGGGACCGATGATCGTCGGTCACTGCCACCCGCAAGTGGTGAAGGCGGTGCAGGATGCGGCGGCGCAGGGACTCGGTTTCGGCGCGCCGACCGCAAGCGAACTGGAGCTGGCGAATCTGCTGTGCAAGATCCTGCCCAGCCTGGAAATGGTGCGCCTGGTCAGTTCCGGCACCGAAGCAACCATGAGCGCGATCCGCTTGGCACGCGGCTTCACCGGGCGTTCGCGCATCGTCAAGTTCGAAGGCTGCTACCACGGCCACTCCGACGGCCTGCTGGTGAAGGCCGGTTCCGGCGCGTTGACGTTCGGCCAGCCCAGCTCTTCCGGCGTGCCTGCCGAGATCGCCGCGCTGACCACCGTGCTGGACTACAACGATGCGGCCGGCCTGGAAAAAACCTTTGCCGACATGGGCAAGGAGATCGCCGCGGTCATCGTCGAGCCGGTGGCCGGCAACATGAACCTGGTCGCGCCCAAGCGCGAGTTCCTCGATGCGTTGCGCAACCTGTGCACCAAGCACGGCGCGGTGCTGATCCTCGACGAAGTGATGACCGGCTTCCGCGTCAGCCTGCAAGGCGCGCAGGGCTACTATGGCATCAAGCCCGACCTCGTCACGCTGGGCAAGGTGATGGGCGGTGGCCTGCCCGCCGCTGCGTTCGGTGGCCGCCGCGACATCATGAACTGCCTGGCTCCGCTCGGTGCGGTTTACCAGGCCGGCACGCTGTCCGGCAATCCGGTGGCAGTGGCTGCAGGTTTGACCACGCTGCAGCTGGTACAGGCGCCCGGCTTCTACGACAACCTCGCCAAGCTGGCGAAACAGCTCACCGAGGGCCTTACCGCTGCGGCGAAGAAACACAACATCGACTTCTGCGCGCAATCGGTCGGCGGCATGTTCGGCCTGTATTTCAGCAAGACATTGCCGACCAGCTATGCCGAGGTGATGAAATGCGACAAGGAAGCGTTCAACCGCTTCTTCCATGCCATGCTGGATGCCGGCCACTATCTGGCGCCGTCGGCATTCGAGGCCGGCTTTGTCTCGGCAGCGCATACGGAAGCGGATATCGCAGCGACCGTCGCGGCAGCAGACAAGATATTCTCGGTCTGGCAGTAGTGGGACTCTTCTCCAAAGCGACCTTCTACACCACGGTCAACCACATGCGCGACCTGCCGCTGCACGGCGGCAGGGAGGTCGCCTTCGTCGGCCGCTCCAACGCCGGCAAGTCGAGCGCCATCAATACGCTGGCCAACCACACGCGACTGGCTTTCACCAGCAAGACGCCGGGACGCACCCAGCACTTGAACTATTTCGATCTCGGCGACCATAGATACCTGGTGGACTTGCCCGGCTATGGTTATGCCAAGGTGCCGCCGGATGTTCAGGCGCACTGGGAACAACTGTTGAGCGAGTATCTGCAGACGCGCGAAGAACTGTGTGGCCTGGTGGTCATCATGGATGCCCGCCATCCGCTTACCGAGCGCGATCAAGGCATGCTGGACTGGTTCGCACCCACCGGGAAACCTATCCACATCCTGCTTACCAAGTCGGACAAGTTGAGCAGGCAGGAATCGACCAGGACGCTGCGCGAAGTCAGGGAGTTCCTAGCCGAACACTTCCCGCAATGTACGGTGCAACTTTTTTCCAGCCTGAAAAAACTGGGGATGGATGAAGCTGAAGCGGTGATCGCGAGCTGGTTCGCCGCCCAGGATTAAGGCCTGCACACCCGATTTCGGCTCACCTTCGGATATCATGGATAAAAAAAGCCCCTGAACCAAAGGGGGAGGTCAGGGGCAGAAGGTCTTTACAGGGTAAAGACACCCGCTCAGGGAGGAGAAACGGGAAGCAACTTACGCCGCTCACTGACTCTGAGGGGACTATGCGAAAATAGTTCCGGTAATTTGATAATTTTCAGGAATAACCATGCAAACACTCGGACAATATCCATACAAACGCATGCGCCGGATGCGCCGCGACGTGTTCTCTCGTGACCTGATGCGAGAGCATATACTCACTCCGGCGGACTTCATCTATCCCGTTTTCGTGCTGGAAGGCAACAACAAGGTCGAAGATGTGAAATCAATGCCGGGGGTGCAGCGCAAGACCCTCGATCTGCTGCTCAAGGAAGCCGAACAATGCGTGAAGCTGGGCGTGCCCGTGATGGCGATCTTCCCGGTGATCGATGCACCGCTGAAAAGCCTCGATGCACGCGAAGCCTATAATCCGGATGGACTGGTGCCGCGCGTGGTCGCCGCCCTGAAGAAGAATTTTCCCGAACTCGGTGTGATGACCGATGTTGCGCTCGATCCCTATACCACGCACGGTCAGGATGGTCTGATCGACAACAGCGGCTATGTCCTGAATGACGAAACGGTAGCAGTGCTGGCCAGACAAGCCCAATGCCATGCCGCAGCCGGTGCCGACATCGTCGCCCCTTCCGACATGATGGACGGGCGCATCGGCTCAGTGCGCGCGGCACTGGATGAGCACAACCGCATCTACACCCGCATCATGGCCTATTCCGCCAAATACGCCTCCAGCTTTTATGGGCCGTTCCGCGATGCCGTCGGCTCCAGCGGCAACCTGGGCAAGGGCAACAAATACACCTACCAGATGGATCCGGCCAACTCCGACGAAGCGTTATGGGAGGTCGGCCTCGATCTGCAGGAAGGTGCCGACATGGTCATGGTCAAACCCGGCATGCCCTACCTCGATATCGTTCGTCGCGTTAAAGACGAATTCAAGGCACCAACTTTCGTCTATCAGGTGAGCGGCGAATACGCCATGCTCAAGGCTGCTGCGCAGAACGGCTGGCTGAACGAGGAAGCATGCGTGCTGGAAGCATTGCTGGCATTCAAGCGTGCCGGTGCCGACGGCATCCTGACCTATTTCGCGCTGGACGCGGCGCGCTGGCTGAAGGGATAGGAACGCAACACCGGATCGATTCGCCACCCTGAAGGCGGCAAGGCCTTCAGGGTTGACACGATCCGCCAAAACACAGAAACTTCGTCCGGTGCCGATTTGAGTTCAGCTTGCGGGGCACGTTAAACATACCAGCTAAAGCGAGAAGACCCGCTCTAGCCACCAAGCTGTGCGGGTTTTTCTTTGGAGTCCCTTTGAACGCTTCAGTTGGCATCGTCAGCGCACAGCGCGCCATTTTCGACACGCCTCTCACTTTCAGGAGCGGCGCGGTGCTGCCGCACTATGAATTGATGTACGAGACCTATGGCACCCTGAACGCCGACAAGTCGAATGCCATCCTGATCTGCCACGCGTTATCCGGTCACCACCATGTGGCCGGCCATTATGCGGACGATGCCAGGAATGTCGGCTGGTGGGACAACATGGTGGGGCCGGGCAAACCCATCGACACGAACCGGTTCTTTGTCGTCGGCCTGAACAACCTGGGCGGCTGTCATGGCTCCACCGGCCCCTCCAGCAAAGACCCGCGCACCGGCAAACCCTATGGTGCAAGCTTTCCGGTGGTGACCGTGGAAGACTGGGTGGAAACGCAGGCGCGCCTCGCCGACCATCTTGGCATACGCTGCTTCGCCGCCGTGGTCGGCGGCAGCCTGGGCGGCATGCAGGCCATGCAGTGGGCGCTGGCCTATCCCGATCGCGTGCGGCATGTGCTGGCCATCGCCACCGCCCCGCATCTCACTGCCCAGAACATCGCCTTCAACGACGTGGCGCGCAGTGCCATCCTGACCGACCCGGATTTCCACGGCGGCGATTTCTACCAGCACGGCGTGGTACCGACGCGCGGCCTGCGCCTGGCGCGCATGCTGGGCCACATCACCTATCTCTCCGACGATGCGATGGCGGACAAGTTCGGACGCGAACTGCGCCATGGCAAGCTGAACTTCAGCTACGACATCGAATTCCAGATCGAGTCCTATTTGCGTTACCAGGGCGACAAGTTCGCAGCCTATTTCGACGCCAATACCTACCTGCTGATGACCAAGGCACTGGATTATTTCGACCCGGCGCGCGAGCTCGACGGCGACCTGAACCGCGCATTCGCTGCCGCCAGGGCGAAGTTCCTCGTCGTTTCGTTCACCACCGACTGGCGCTTCTCGCCGCAGCGTTCGCGCGAGATCGTGCACGCCCTGCTGCACAACAAGCTGGACGTGAGCTATGCCGAAATCTCTTCCCAGCACGGCCATGACTCGTTCCTGATGCAGGATGAGCAGTATTTCGCCGTGATGCGCAATTACCTGGATCGCGTGGCAGCAGAAGGGACCTCGCCATGAATTCGTCCATCATCCTGTCGCGGCCCGATTTCGCCGCCATCGCCGCCTGGATACCGCAGGGCTCCTCGGTACTCGATCTCGGCTGCGGCGACGGCAGCCTGCTGCGCTACCTGCGCGAAACCCGTGCCGTGCGCGGCTACGGCGTGGAGATCAGCGACGCCAACATCGCCGCCTGCATCGTCAATAACGTGAATGTGATCCAGAGCGATCTCGAATCCGGCATCGCGGATTTCGAAGATGGATCCTTCGATTTCGTCATCCTGTCGCAAACGCTGCAGGCGACCCACCATACCGAAGCGCTGATGAACGAGATCGTGCGCGTCGGCCACGAAGGCATCGTCAGCTTTCCCAATTTCGGCTACTGGAAAAATCGCCTGCAGGTCCTGCGCGGCAACATGCCGGTCTCGGACGAATTGCCATACCAGTGGTACGACACGCCGAACGTGCACCTGTGCACGCTGAACGATTTCGAGATCCTCTGCGCTCACCTGCAGATACGCATCCTCGGGCGGCATGTGATGGCCGATGGTCGCGACGTGCATGTATTGCCCAGCCTGCGCGGCACTACCGCCGTCTATCGCTTCCGGCGCGATGCCTGATCCATGACGGTCTGGGAGCAGCTTTTCACCAAACGCATGCTCATCTGCGTGTTCACGGGCTTTTCTTCCGGCCTGCCGCTGTTCCTGCTGTTCAACCTGGTTCCTGCCTGGCTGCGCAGCGAGCAGGTCGACCTCAAGACCATCGGCCTGTTCGCGCTGATCCAGTTCCCCTACACCTGGAAATTCGTCTGGTCGCCGCTGCTGGACCGCTTTGTCCTTCCGGCACTGGGGCGCCGCCGCGGCTGGATGCTGCTGTCCCAGGCCGGCCTGTTGCTGGTGATCGCCATGCTCGGCGGCTTCTCTCCGCAAACCGGGATGTCCTCCATCGTGCTGTTCTGCACCCTGCTTGCCTTCCTCTCCGCCACCCAGGACATCGCGCTCGACGCCTATCGGCGCGAACTGCTGAGCGACAGCGAACTGGGGCTGGGCAACGCTATCCACGTCAACGCCTACCGCATCGCGGGACTGGTACCCGGTTCGCTGTCGCTCATCCTGGCTGACCACATGGCGTGGAACTGGGTGTTCATCGTCACCGCGCTGTTCATGCTGCCCGGCATGGCGATGACGCTGATAGTGAGCGAGCCGCACCGCGCGTCGCCGCCCAAGACGCTGCGCGAAGCCGTGGTCGAGCCGTTCCATGAATTCATCACGCGCCAGGGCTGGAAGAGCGCGCTGCTGATCCTCGCCTTCCTGCTGTTCTACAAACTCGGCGACAGCATGTGCACCGCGCTGGCCACGCCGTTTTACCTCGACATGGGTTTCTCCAAATCCGACATCGGCCTCATCGCCAAGAACGCCGGGCTGTGGCCCTCCATCGTCGGCGGTTTGCTCGGCGGCTTGTGGATGATCAGGATCGGCATCAACCGCGCGTTGTGGCTGTTCGGCGTGGTGCAGATCGTCTCCATCTTCGGCTTCGCCTGGCTGGCCTCGGTCGGCCATCACGCCGAGATCACCGCGATCGAGCGCACCCAGCTGGCGCTGGTCATCGGCCTGGAAGCATTGGGCGTCGGGCTAGGCACCGTGGCTTACGTCGCCTTCATGGCGCATACCACCCACCCGGCCTATACCGCCACCCAGCTTGCACTGTTCACCAGCCTGATGGCGATGCCGCGCACCTTCGCCAATGCGGCGACGGGGTGGCTGGTGGAGACGATGGGATGGACGAACTTCTTTTTCTTGTGTGCAGTGCTGGCGGTGCCGGGGATGTTGTTGTTGCTTAAGGTTGCGCCGTGGAGACAGATGCCACAGAATGACTTCTGAATCTTCCACATAACTGTTTCGCTCATGACCATCGACCAAATCATCGCACTTTCTGCCAGTGTTGGTGCATTTCTAGCTGCCATAGCAACGTTCTTGACTGTTCGTCAAATGGTTCAGCAAAGAGTTGCCTCCTATCGACCCGAACTTGTAATTTCCCGAACACACTTCGAAGGTTCTCAGGATCCCGTCATACCATCTCATTGGGTTCCAAAGCTAAGCACTCAAGCAGCGGGGGAAGGATTTCCATTTTTTTCGATGCCTCTAGTTAATGTTGGCCTTGGCACTGCAAAGAATTTGTTAATCAGGTGGTCATTTCCTATCGAAGAGATGGTCGCTCAAGTAAATCAGCTCGCTCAGCGAACATTAACCCCGGTTTATTTTGATTTGGAAAATGGAGTGCTGACTATCAAATCAGATACTCTTGGCAACGGTGCCTCAATATGGAGAAATCAACAGGAAGAATCGCTGGACTATTTACTGCCCGTATCTATTCAAAAGGATTCCAGTGTCATAAGGTTGCCATTAGTATTTGTCCAGCTCTGTTCCGCTCTCTTGTATCTCGCTGCAAAAGACAAAGACAGAGCAGATTTCCCAGTCACCCCCATTTTAAGCGCTCAAATTGATTTTCTTGATATTGGGGGAAAGCGCCACTCGACAAACTATGACATTTCGCTTCAAATTGTCATGTTTGGCGGCGATGGAAAGTTTTTTCACGGCTACTTGGAATCAAATAAGCGCTCCTAACAGTACATCAAGTGAAGCGTGCGGGTGTGGGCGCGAAGTGCCCACACGGTGTGGTCTCTGATTTTGCTTTTCCTTCCCCTGTGCGCCGCCGAGTAGCGGAGAACAGTCAGGGGTAGTCGGCGAGGACTGTCTGAGCGCGTAGCGCGAGTTCCGCAGCCGCCTGACTGTTCGAGCAACGCAGGGAACCCATGCAGTGGGCGGCAAACCGGGGGCGCCCTCTTTTGGTTACTTTTCTCGGCAAGACGAGAAAAGTGACTAGCTGTCGGGCTACCCCCGACTGTATTGGTTTTGAAAGAAGAGAACATGCAACGAGCGTTCCCCCACCCTAACCCTCCCCCGGAGGGAGAGGGAACTGTTGGAGGCTCCGCTTGCTCAGGCCCGACGAACTAACTGCCCATCCTGCACCTTCCCCAACACCACCTGCGCACAAACCGCCCCGATCAATGCCATCAACATATCCGTCTGCGTATCCCATGGATCGCCCTGCGTGCCGAGGAAGGCATCCGCGCCTTGCCCCATCGTCACGGCGGCTGCCCACTCGATGAGTTCGTAACAGGCACTGACGGCAAGGCAGCTGGCGGTGACCAGCGTGAACAGCAGTTTGCCGCGTTGCAACGGCGAGCTGCGCAGCAGCAGTTCGCGGAACAGCAGAGCCGGCACGAAGCCCTGCGCGAAGTGGCCGATCTTGTCGTAGTCGTTGCGCAGGAAGCCGAACCAGTGCTCCATCCAGTATCCCAGCGGCACTTCGGCATAGGTGTAGTGCCCGCCGACCATCAGGATCAGCGCATGCAGGAACAACAGACGATAGACCAGCGGCGTTAAGGTGTAACGCTTATAGGTGGCAACGAAGATGGGCACGGCGATGAAAATGGGCGCCGTCTCCATCCACCAGGTCAGGTAGTCGTGCGGGTGGATGGCGGTGATCGCGAGCAGGATGCTGCCGGCGATCAGGAGCAGCGATGGTTCGTTGGCTGTTTTCATTTTGTTCCTTGCAATACCGGTTTGCGCACCGGTTCAAGTCATTGCTAAACTGGCCGCATGGATGAGCGCAAGATCAAACGTCTGGCGGTAATGTTGCTGGTGGCTATCGTCGTCATCATGATAGCCAAATACCTGCTGACCCAGACCATCACCTCGCTGGGCACTGCCTCCCGGGAGAAGAAGCGCGCCGTTGCCGAACGGCAGGTGCCCGCTTCCGAGCCCGTTGCGGCCGGGGCGGCCGAGCTCGTTCCCGCAAGTACGGCGACCAGCGACGCTGCCCCGGCCGGCCCACCGTCCGACACTCCCGCCCGCTAGGCCAGATCCTTCTCGTAATCCACCATCAGCGGTGCATGGTCGCTGAAGCGCTGCTCCTTGTAGATGCCCGTCGTGACGGCCTTCGCGGCGATGCCGGGGGTGGCGATCTGGTAGTCGATGCGCCAGCCGACATCCTTGGCCCAGGCCTGGCCGCGGTTCGACCACCAGGTATACGCTTCCAGTTCGGGATGCAGCTTGCGGAACACGTCGACGAAACCGACTTCGTCGAACAGCTCGGTGAGCCAAGCGCGCTCTTCCGGCAGGAAGCCGGAGTTCTTCTTGTTGCCGCGCCAGTTCTTCAGGTCCTTCTCGGTATGGGCGATGTTCCAGTCGCCGCAGACGATGACGTCGCGGCCACTGTGCCGAAGTTCCACAAGATGCGGCATGAAGGCTTCCAGAAATTTGAACTTCACGGCCTGTCTCTCTTCACCGCTGGAACCGGAGGGCAGGTACAGCGACACCACGCTGAGATTGCCGAACTGCGCCTCGATGTAGCGTCCTTCGGCATCGAATTCGGGGATGCCCAGACCGACGATGACGTTGTCCGGCTTGCGCCTGGAGTAGATGCCGACGCCGCTGTAGCCCTTCTTCTCGGCATAGTGGAAATAGCCGTGGTAGCCGAACGGGGCGAGCATGTCGGAGGTCATGTCGTCGGCCTGGGCCTTGAGTTCCTGTACGCACAGAATGTCGGCATCCTGCTTGCCGAACCATTCCAGCAGGCCTTTGTTGTAAGCCGAACGGATCCCGTTCAGGTTTAGGGTGATGATGCGCATGAAGTCTCTCGCTGGATAAGTCCGCGCATTATAATGGCGGCTCTGTTCAATCCAACTGCAAAGCTATCCATGCACGCTTACCGCCAGGATTTCATCCGCTTCGCCGTCGCGCAGAACGTGTTGCGCTTCGGCGAGTTCCAGACCAAGGCCGGACGTCTTTCGCCCTATTTCTTCAATTCCGGCCTGTTCCAGGACGGCGCTGCGCTGCGCGAGCTGTGCCAGTTCTACGCACAAGCCATCCTGGCCTCCAACGTCGAGTTCGACATGCTGTTCGGCCCTGCTTATAAGGGCATTCCGCTCGTAGCGGGCACTTCCATCGCGCTGGCCGAGCAGGGGCGCAACGTGCCGTATTGCTTCAACCGCAAGGAAGCGAAAGACCACGGCGAGGGCGGAACCACCGTGGGGGCAAAGCTGCAGGGCAGGGTGCTGATCATCGACGATGTCATCTCGGCCGGGACTTCGGTGCGCGAATCGATCGAACTGATCCGCGCGTCCGGCGCCACCCCTTGCGGCGTGGTGATCGCGCTGGACCGCATGGAACGCGGGCAGGGCGAATTGTCGGCGGTGCAGGAAGTGCGGCGCGATTTCGGCCTGCCGGTCATTTCCATCGCCGCGCTGGACGATCTGCTCGACTATTTGCAGGGGCAAGCCCAGTTGGTGCAGAATCTGCACGCGGTCCAATCCTATCGCGACCGTTACGGAGTGAAAGAATGAAAAAATCCAGTCTGCTTGCCGTTTCCGCCCTGTGCATCGTCTTCAGCCTCAATGCGGAAGCCAAGCTGTATAAATGGGTGGACAAGGACGGTACCACGCATTACGGCGAGACCATTCCTCCGGAGTACGCGGATCGGGATACCAAGGAGCTCGATCATGGGCGGGTGACCGACCGCAGCGAAACCTTCGACGACAAGCTCAAGTCATCCAAGCAGGAATCGGTGGTTGACAAGGCGGCCATCGAAGCCAGCCGCCACGACCAGGCGTTGCTGAACAGCTACAGCAACGAGAAGGAGATCGACCTTGCGCGCGACCGCAACCTGTTGCAGATCGAGGCGCGCCTGAACAGTTACACCACCATGCTCAAATCCGCCCAGTCCACGCTGGATGGGTTGCATCAGGAAGCCGACAGCCGGACCAAGAAGGGCTGGAAGATCCCGCAATCGTTGACCGACGACCTGGCTGCTGCCGAAGTGCGCGTCGCCGACCTGCAGAAAAACATCGATGTGAACCAGAAGGAAATGGATGCCGTAAAAGCGCGTTACGAAGCCGACAAGCAGCGCTATCGCGAGCTCAAGGGTTTGTCCGGCGGCAGTTCCGGCACCGGCAAGTAATCACAGCGCGGCAAACGCGCGCCGCGCTGCATCGTAACGCAGCAACTCTCCGCGTTCGATATCGAAGTACCAGCCGTGCAGGATGAGCTGTCCTGCCTCGACGCGTTCCCGCACCCAGGAGAAGGTCATCAGGTTATCCAGCGAGACCAGGATGGCGCGCTGTTCGCAGGCGCGCGTCTGCTCTTCCAGTGTGGCGTTGGGCATCTCTGCCATCACGCTGCTGCGGGCGCTTTCCACCAGGCACATCCAGTCGTCGATGAACGAATTGGGATCGCTCACCCCGCCGTTCCGGACCAGGGCGCCGATGCCGCCGCAGTGTGCATGCCCGAACACGATGATGTGGCCGACACCCAAGGTGCGCACGCCGTATTCGATGGCCGCGGTGGTTCCGTGATGCCCGGCGCGGCTTTCGAGCGGCGGGACGAGGTTGGCAACGTTGCGGACGACGAACAGGTCACCCGGCTCGCAATCCAGCACCAGCGCAGGGTCCACCCGCGAATCGCAGCATGCAACGACCAGCGTCTTGGGCGTCTGGCCTTTGGCAACCAGCTGCTGGTAAAAGCTGTCGTTGCGCTCGAAATGCCGTTCCCGAAAACGCCGGAAGCCCTCGATCAGTTTGCTCGGGATCGTATTCATGCACCGGTCAGCAGGCGTTGTGCTTCGCGGTATTTGTCCGCGGTCTTTTGCAGCACGTCCGCGGGGACCTGCGGTGCGGGCGGTTGCTTGTTCCAGCCGGAGGATTCCAGCCAGTCGCGCACGAACTGCTTGTCGAAGCTCGGAGGATTGCTGCCGACCTTGTACTGGTCGGCTGGCCAGAAGCGCGAGGAATCGGGCGTCAGCGCCTCGTCGATCAGATACAGCTTGCCTGCGGCATCGGTACCGAATTCGAACTTGGTGTCGGCGATGATGATGCCCTTGGTCAACGCGTAGTCCGCCGCCTGGGTATACAGCGCCAGGGTGGCATTCTTCACCTGTTCGGCCATCTCCGCACCCAGCAGCTTCCTGGCTTCCTCGAACGAGATGTTCTCGTCGTGTTCGCCTACCGCAGCCTTGGTCGAAGGTGTGAACAAGGGTTGCGGCAGCTTCTGCGCTTCCTGCAATCCCGCCGGCAACTGGATGCCGCACACGGCGCCGGTCTTCTTGTAGTCCTTCCAGCCGGAACCCACCAGGTAGCCACGGACGATCGCTTCGATCGGCAGGGGCTTGAGCTTCTTGGTGACAAAGGCGCGACCGCGCACTTGCGCTTTTTCCGCCTCGGTCTTCACCACCGACTCCGGATCGATGCCGGACAGGTGGTTGGGGATGACATGGGCCAGTTTCTTGAACCAGAAATTCGACACCGCGGTCAACACCTCGCCCTTGCCGGGGATCGGCGTAGGCAGGATCACATCGAATGCGGAAAGTCGATCGGTCTGCACGATCAGCAAATGATCGGCGTCGACTTCATACAGGTCGCGAACTTTGCCGCGATGCAGGAATTTCAGGCTGGTCAGATTGGATTCGTGTAGTACGCTCATTTTCAGCTCAACGTAGGTAATGTGGTTGCGGCGATCTGTTCGGCTTGCTTCTTGCGATAGTCGGCCAGTTTCTGCGCGATCTGTCCGTCTTGCGCTGCCAGCATGGAGACAGCGAACAATCCGGCGTTCGCCGCGCCCGCTTCGCCGATGGCGAAGGTGGCGACCGGTATCCCTTTCGGCATCTGTACGATGGACAACAGCGAGTCCATCCCTTTCAGGTATTTCGAAGGAATGGGCACGCCCAGCACCGGCAGCGTGGTCTTGCCGGCGATCACGCCGGCCAGGTGTGCCGCACCGCCGGCGCCGGCGATGAAGCATTGCACGCCTTGCGCGCTCATGTCCTTGATGTAGTCGAACAGCAGATCGGGCGAGCGATGCGCCGAGATCACGCGCGCATCGAAAGCCACGCCAAAGTCCTGCAATGCGCGTGCGGCCTGCTGCATGATTTCCCAGTCATTCGCACTGCCCATCACAATCGAAACCAGGGGTTTGCCCATCATATTTCCTTTGCTCGCGCAGCAGCGGCGCCATATCCGTTGCCGGTGGCGCCGCCCGGCATTTACATGCCCTTGTGGTAGCCCACCACGCGTTCGACTTCGTTCTTCGAACCCAGGATCACCGGCACGCGCTGGTGCAGGCCGGTCGGCTGGATTTCCATGATGCGCTGGCGGCCGGTAGAGCTGGCGCCGCCTGCCTGCTCGACGATGAACGACATCGGGTTGGCTTCGTACATCAGGCGCAGCTTGCCGGGCTTGGTCGGATCCTTGGTATCGAACGGATACATGAAGATGCCGCCGCGGGTCAGAATGCGGTGCACTTCCGCAACCATGGAGGCAACCCAGCGCATGTTGAAGTTCTTCTCGCGGCCGCCGTCCTTGCCCTTCACGCACTCCTCGACGTAGCGCTGCACCGGCTTTTCCCAGAAACGCTGGTTGGACATGTTGATGGCGAACTCCGCCGTATCGGCCGGGATGGTCATGTTCGGGTGGGTCAGGAAGAAATCGCCCACATCGCGGTCCAGCGTGAAGCCGTTCACGCCGTGGCCGGTGGTCAGCACGATCATGGTATTCGGGCCATACAGCGCATAACCGGCGCAGATCTGCTTGGTGCCCGGCTGCATGAAATCGGCTGCGGTCGGGTTGGTCACGCCTTCCGGGCAACGCAGGATGGAGAAGATGGTGCCGACGGAGATGTTCACGTCGATGTTGGAGGAACCGTCCAGCGGGTCGAAGGTGATCAGGTACTTGCCCTTGGGATACTTGGCCGGGATCGGGTAGATATCGTCCATCTCTTCCGACGCCATCGCAGCCAGGTGGCCGCTCCACTCGTTGGCCTTGATGAACACTTCGTTGGTGATAACGTCCAGTTTCTTCTGCGTCTCGCCTTGCACGTTCTCGCTGCCCGCGCTACCCAGCACGCCGATCAGCGCGCCCTTGTTCACGTCATGCGCGATCTGCTTGCAGGCGGAAATCACGTCGCTCAGCAGTCCGGTGAAATCGCCGCTGGCATTGGGTATCTGGCGCTGTTCTTCGATGATGAACTGGATCAAACTCTTGCTCATTACTGCTCTCCTCTGATTGAATTTTCAACTTGCCGATTTTACAGGTTTTGCGCAGCGCGCTCTACGGCTATTTGGTCAAGGAAATGAACAGCTCCGGCAATTTCTCCGGCAGCTGCGCCACCTTGTCGATGATGGTGTATTGCCTGCCGAAGATATCCGCCACATATTCATCGGCTTTGGGGTCAAGATTGATGCAGTAGCTGTAAATTCCCTGCTGGTCCAATTCCTTGACAGCTTGTCGGGTATCGGCGATCAGCAGCTCGCCGTCCTTGCTATCCACGTCCGCGGGCTGGCCATCGGTGAGGATCAGCATGAGTTTCTTGTCCGCCTGCTGCTTTTCGAGGTAATGCGCGGCGTGCCGCATCGCTGCGCCCATGCGCGTGGAATAGCTTGCCTCCATTGCCGCCAGGCGGCTCTTCACCGTGTCGTCCCACTTCTCGCTGTAGCCCTTAATGTGCAGGAAGCGCACGTCGTGCCGCGTATTGGAATGGAAGCCGGCAATGGCGAACGGGTCTCCGAGCTTTTCCACCGCCCAGCCCAGCAACGACACCGCCTCCTGGCTCAATTCCAGGATCGTCTGGTCGCTGCCCGCTGCTTGCTCGTTCAGCGATTCCGACAGATCGAGCAACAGCATCACCGCGATGCTGCGCCCGTCGTTACGGTGGCTCATGTTGATGCGCGGATCGGGCTGCGCGCCGCTCTTGTAGTCGATGAGCGAGCGGATCGCCACATCCAGGTCGAGCTCGCTGCCTTCTTCCTGGTAGCGGATGCGCACCTTGTCCTGCGGTTTCAGCAGGTCGAGCATCTTCTTCAGGCGCTTGGCCAACCCTGCGTGCTTTTCGAGCAGGCGATCGATGTCTGCGGGATTCCCTTGCGGATGCAATCCCTCATAGACGCTGACCCAGTCGGGACGATAGCTCTGATTATGGTAGTCCCATTCGTGGTAGTGGCGCGGCGGCAGGCCTTTGAGTTCTTCGCCAGGCTCGACCTTGCGCGGCTCGTCGAAGGCCTCTTCCTCGTCGCCTTCCTCGATGAATTTCCACATCTGGCGGTTGTCGTCGCGGTAATCGATCACCGTGTCCTTGAAATGCGTGTTGGCGAAGTTATCGCTTTTCAGGCGCGTCTTCGCGATGAAGGAAACCCCAAGGTTGGCCATTTCCTGGGTGGACGACTCGCCGCCTTCCAGCAGCGCATGGAAGCGCTGCACAAATTCGATGGTGGCGGCATTCCGGTATGCGTGTTGCGGATCGAGGATGGCCCGCGACAGCATCGCCAAGCGGTGACGCACCGTCGATTCCTTTTCCGCGTCGCACGCCTGTTCCTGGGGAACCGGGTGCAAGGCCTTGAAGATGCGGCGCAAGCCCGGAAATTCGCGCATCGCCAGGTATTCCACCCGGCTGTCTTCGAGGAATTCAGCCGCCATGCGCTGGAACGGGCTCAGGTTGTCCGCAATGATGGCGGTGGTCCAGCGCCGGTGCCCTGCGATGTGGGCCAGCGTGGCACGGTAACGATCCAGCCCGGTGACGCCCGGCACATCGTCGTACACATCGGGCAGTCGGATGCCCAGTTTGTCGTAGTAGGGAACGGGCTTGCGCAACTCGTCGTACATGCTGGAATAGGGGATCAGCATGTCGTCGTCCTGCCACAACCCGCGCAGGTACAGGCTCAGTTTGCGTTCGTTATCCACCAGCAGCGTGCCGTGCCGCTCGCGTTGCAGCACTGCGCGGCTGTCGGCCGATTGCAGGCTGAAATAGTCTTTCTGCCGCTCGGGATGATCTTCGTAATAGCGGATGCCGTAATCCACCCAGTTCCTGAGGCCAGCCAGCGACAGTTGTGCCAGCAATGCCGGGGCCTGCTTGAACAGCTCCGGCAGGCCGGGGCTGGGAAAGGTCTGGTGGATGCCGTGCACCGATCCGGTGGTGCGCTCCATCAGGTCCAGCGCGATCGCAAGGTATTCGGCCAGCAGCTCCCGCGTCTGCAAACGCCGTGCGGTCGCGGGCAGCGATTGCAGGAACGGCACGATGGCCGTGCCGTTCGGCGATTTCCACATCTTGCGGATGAACGTGATGATGTCGGGCAAAGCCTCTTCCCCGACGATGGCCGCTATTTCGGGCCACTCTTCAAGAAAGATCAGGATCGGTTCCGCGCCGCGCCCCATCCTGCCGAGAAAGCGTGCCTGTTCGATATAGGCGGTTATGCCTGAGCCGGAGAGGGTCGCCAGGGCTGCCTGCATGTGGTCGGCAAACACTTCCGCCACCCGCGGAAATCCGCAGGCGAGCTCCTTCCAGTAGGGCTGCAACTCTTCCGCTATTTCGGTCGCTTGCACGCTCATGGCATCAGGCAAAGACGGTGTCGATGGCGTGGTCCAGCGTGTCGCGGATATCCGCATCGTCGGTGATCGGGCGCACCAGTGCCATGCGGCACGCATCCTTGGCCTCGACGCCGCCCTTGATCAGGGTGGCCGCATATACCAGCAGGCGTGTGGAGATGCCCTCGTCCAGACCATGTCCCTTGAGGTTGCGCGCGGCCTGGCCGATCTTCACCAGTCGTGTGGCCAGCGCCGGATCGATATCCGCCTCCTTGCTCAATATGCCGGCTTCGACACTCGCCTCCGGATAATCGAACTCGAAGGCCGTGAAACGCTGCTTGGTCGATTGCTTCAGGTCCTTCATCAGGCTCTGGTAGCCCGGGTTGTAGGAGATCACCAGCTGGAAATCGGGGTGCGCTTCGATCAGTTCGCCCTTCTTGTCCAGCGGCAGGGTGCGGCGGTGGTCAGTCAGCGGATGGATTACCACCGTGGTGTCCTGGCGTGCCTCGACCACTTCGTCCAGGTAGCAGATCGCGCCGATGCGCGCTGCGGTGGTCAACGGACCGTCCAGCCAGCGCGTTCCGCCGGCATCGAGCAGGTATCTCCCCACCAGGTCGCTTGCGGTCATATCCTCGTTGCAAGCCACGGTGATCAGCGGCTTGTTCAGCTTCCACGCCATGTATTCGATGAAGCGCGATTTGCCGCAACCCGTCGGGCCTTTCACCATCACCGGCAGGCGCGCGGCATACGCGGCTTCATACAGCGCGACTTCGTTGCGCTGTGCCTGGTAGAACGGTTCCTTGCGGACTTTGTACTGTTCCTTGTTATCCATTGCGACTCCTTTGTTCGGCCCTATTCCGTTCAGTCTGCACGGGATCGGGTTCTGGAAAAAAACGCCCCCATCGTGTGGGGGCGCATTTTTGCTGCTTTCCTGCCGAGCTTACTTGTGTACGCCCAGCTTTTCGCGCCAGCCCGGATACAGCTTGTCCGCATCTTTGGGGAAAGACTCGAACGCACGGGCGAATTCCTTGTGCTGCTTCGCGTACTGGATCGGATCGGCGCCCGATTTCCAGCACTCGTAAGCCTGGCGCAGGGAGATCGCACCCGCTGCGGGGCTGTCGATGTGGCCGTAGGAACCGCCGCCGGCCGTGTTGATCACGTTGCCGTGGCCCAGGTTCTGGAAGAAGCCTGGCAGGCGCAGCGCGTTCATGCCGCCGGAGATGATCGGCGTGGTCGGCTTCATGCCATACCACTTCTGGAAGTAGACTGGGCCTTGGCACTCGTCGCGCTCGATCATGTAGGCGATGTTGCGGTCGTCGCCCTCGCCTTCCATCTTGCCGTAACCCATGGTGCCGACGTGGATGCCGGATGCACCTTGCAGACGGCTCATCTTCGCCAGCACAAAGGCGGTGTAGCCGCGCTTGGCCGAAGGCGAGGTCACGGCGCCGTGGCCGGCGCGGTGATAGTGCAGGTATTGGCCGGGGTACTGGCGGCGAGCGGTGGTCACCATGCCGGGGCCGCCGACGTAACCGTCGACCAGGAAAGCCAGCTTGTCCGCATCCGGACCGAACACTTCCAGCGCGTAGTCTGCGCGAGCGCACATTTCATAGTGGTCGTCGGCGGTGATGTTCATCGAGAACAGCTTGGCCTGGCCGGTTTCGTCCTGGGCACGCTTGAGTGCGTCGTATACCAGCGGCAGTACTTTCTTCAGCGGGCAGAAAGTCTGGTTGCCTTGCGGCTCGTCGTTCTTGATGAAATCGCCACCCAGCCAGAACTGGTAGGCAGCCTTGGCGAACGGCTCGGGACGCAGGCCCAGCTTCGGCTTGATGATGGTGCCGGAGATGTAGCCGCCGTCCTTGATCGGACGACCCAGGATACGCCACAGGTTGGAGATGTCGGTGGCAGGACCGTCGAACATCTGGATTGCGCGCTCTGGCATATAGAAGTCGATCATCTTGGCATGCTCGATGTCGCCCATGCCCTGGTTGTTGCCAATCGCCAGCGTCAGGAACGAGACCAGCATGAAGCGGCCATCGGTGACGTTGCGGTCGAACAGTTCCAGCGGATAGGCGATGCGCATATCTTCGGTGGCTTCGTCGATGTAGTACACCAGCGCGTCAACGCCCTTGGTGAAATCGTCGGTGGTGGAAACTTCCACGTTGGTTCCGGTGGAGGACTCGGCGGCAAAGTGCGCTGCCGCTTCCAGATATCCGTGCCCGTCCTTGGGCTTCATCTTGTAGGCGACCAGGATGTGCTTGCCACCCTTGATCAGGTCTGCTTCCTTGAGATCAAGGTTGGAATAACGATTGGACTGATCCATTTACTTCTCCTCGTTGGTATTGAATTCGTTCTCTGAAACTGCGGAGCGAACTATACCGCCGAGAATCATAAATAACAGTCAATTGTTTTTATGTGAACCATAAGTAAAGCTTATGGTATAAATCTCCCATGCTGCCTATTTCTTTGCGCCAATTGCAGGTTTTCGAATGCGTCGCCCGCCATCTGAACCATTCGCGGGCCGCGGCCGAACTGTATCTGTCACAGCCGGCAGTATCGATGCAGATCAAGCAAACCGAGCATGCAATCGGCCTGCCCTTGTTCGACCAGGTCGGCAAGAAGCTGTTTCTTACTGAGGCTGGACGGGAGTTGCTGCACCATGCCCGCTCCATATTGCAGACGATGCAGGACATGGAATCCGTGTTTGCCGAAATGAAAGGGCTGGAGCATGGTCACCTGAATATCTCCGTAGTCAGCACAGCCAACTATTTCATGCCGCAGTTGCTCGCCAAATTCATCCAGCTCCACCCCAGCATCAACGTCAGTCTTTCCGTGGCCAATCGCGACGCCGTACTCAAACAGCTGTCCGATAACGTCGCCGACCTGGCCATCATGGGACAACCGCCGGAGGGGACGGACATGGTGTCGCAGGCATTCATGCAGAACCCGCTTGTGGTCATCGCCGCGCCGGATCATCCGCTGGCGACGCAAACAAGGATCCAGCCACGCCAGCTGTCGAGTGAGACTTTTCTGTTGCGCGAGATCGGCTCCGGTACCCGCGGCGTGGTCGAGCGCTTCTTCGCCAGCCATCGCCTGCCGTTGCCTGCACATATGGAAATGGATACCAATGAAGCCATCAAGCAATCCGTCCATGCCCGCATCGGCATCGGCATCATTTCCCGCCCTGCAATCGAGCTGGAGCTGGAAACCCATCGATTGTGCATCCTCGATGTCGACGGCTTTCCCATTGTGCGCAACTGGCATATCGTGCAGCGCAGGAACAAGCGCTTGTCCACCGCGGCGAATGCATTCCTGAAGTTCCTGCTGGCCGAAGCGGAACGGCTGGCCAACCCTGCCGCTGCCAGCAGGGCTTCCCGCAGCGGAGCTTGACGACAGGTTCCGCCGAATGCGTTGGACAAACAAAAAGCGGCCCGGAGGCCGCTTTCTGTTTGAAGCGAGTTGCAGCGATTACTTGATGATCGCGTTGAGCTCACCCTTGCTGTAGCGAGTAGCCATAGAATCCAGCGAGATCGGCTTGATCTTGGCGGCCTGGCCGGCGGAACCGAACGCTTCGTAGCGTGCCTTGCAGATCGCCTTCATCGCCTTGGTCGTCTCGGCCAGGAACTTGCGCGGGTCGAAATCCTTCGGATTCTCGGCCAAGAAGCGGCGGGTGGCGCCGGTCGATGCCATGCGCAGGTCGGTATCGATGTTCACCTTGCGCACGCCATGCTTGATGCCTTCGACGATCTCTGCAACCGGCACGCCATAAGTCTGCGGCATCGCACCGCCGAACTTGTTGATGATCTCCAGCCATTCCTGCGGCACGGAAGAAGAACCATGCATCACCAGATGGGTATTGGGAATGCGCGCGTGGATTTCCTTGATGCGGCTGATCGCCAGGGTCTCGCCTGTGGGCGGCTTGGTGAACTTGTAGGCGCCATGCGAAGTGCCGATGGCGATGGCCAAGGCATCGACTTGCGTGGCCTTGACGAACGCAGCTGCCTCGTTCGGGTCGGTCAGCAACTGGTCGTGGCTCAGCTTGCCTTCAGCGCCATGGCCGTCTTCCTTTTCGCCGTGGCCGGATTCCAGGGAACCCAGACAACCCAGTTCACCTTCGACGGAAACGCCGACGGCGTGGGACATCTCCACCACCTGGCGGGTGACGTTCACGTTGTAATCGAAAGTCGACGGAGTCTTGCCGTCGGTCATCAGCGAACCGTCCATCATCACGCTGGAGAAGCCGGATTTGATGGCATTGATACAGACTGCGGGCGAGGCGCCGTGGTCCTGGTGCATGACGACGGGGATATGCGGATACATTTCCACGGCCGCTTCGATCAGGTGGCGCAAGAACGGTTCGCCGGCATATTTGCGGGCGCCTGCGGAGCCCTGCATGATCACCGGGCTGTTGCATTCGTCGGCCGCTTCCATGATCGCCTTGACCTGCTCCAGGTTGTTGACGTTGAACGCGGGCAGGCCGTAGCTGTTTTCTGCCGCGTGATCGAGTAGTTGACGTAAGGATACGAGTGCCATTTTGTTCTCCTAGATAAATTACATAAACGATTGCAGTGTTTTTATGCCTGCTTAATTCTTGCGGTGGTCGCCCACGCGCACGATCTTCATGGTATTGGTGTGGCCAGCCTTGCCTAACGCCTCACCAACGGTCATCACGATCAAATCACCATCTTCCACCATGCCCAGGCGCGACAGCTCGTCTTCCGCCTGCCGCAGGATCACGGAATGATCGTGGGTTTCGATCTTGAATGCGATCGGATGCACACCGCTGAACAGGGTGACCTTGCTCAGGGTCGCCCCCATCGGCGTCATCGCGAAAATGGGCGCGCCGGCGCTGACGCGCGACATCCACAACGCCGTCGAACCGGACTGCGTCAACGCAACGATTGCCTTCACCTTAAAGTGGGACGCCGCATACAGTGCAGACATCGCGATCGACTGGTCGATGCGCGTGAACTTGCTCTGGTCCAGGCGGCGATCCATCGCACTTTCTTCGGTCTCCTTTTCCGCGTTGAGGCAGATGCGGGCCATGGCTTCGATGGTCTCGACCGGATAATCGCCCACTGCCGTTTCCGCCGACAGCATCACTGCATCGGTTCCATCCAGTACCGCGTTCGCCACGTCGGACACTTCGGCGCGCGTGGGGATCGGATTGGTGATCATGGATTCCATCATCTGCGTGGCCGTGATGACGAGCTTGTTCCTCGCGCGCGCCATCTTGATCATCTTCTTTTGCAGGCCGGGTACCGCCGCATCGCCGACCTCGACCGCCAGATCGCCGCGCGCCACCATGATGGCATCGGATGCGTCGATGATGGAGCCGAGTACCGGGATCGCCTCGGCACGCTCGATCTTGGCTACCAGCAGGCTCTTTCCCCCGGCGGCATGCATCAGTTCGCGCGCCAGCTTCATGTCGTCCGCCGAACGCGGGAAGGATACGGCCAGGAAATCCGCCTTGATCAGCGCTGCCGTCTTGATGTCTTCCTTGTCTTTTTCGGTCAGCGCAGGAGCCGTCAATCCACCGCCCTTGCGGTTGATGCCCTTGTTGTTGGACAGGACGCCGCCGCGGACGACGATGCAATGCACCTCGGTACCTTTGACTCCCGTGACATGGAATTCCAGCATGCCGTCGTTGAGCAGCAATACCGTGCCGATATCCACGTCGTTGGGGAGTTCCTTGTAATCCAGTCCCACCCGTTCCTGGTTGCCCAGGCCGTCCAGCGATGCATCGAGAATGAACTTATCGCCCTTGTTCAGGGTGATCTTGTCGTTCTCGAATTTGCGCACGCGGATCTTTGGTCCTTGCAGGTCTGCCAGGATGCCGATGGTACGTCCCGCGGCCCTGGCGGCGGCGCGTACCTTCTCGGCACGATCCATGTGATCCTGGGCCGAGCCGTGGGAGAAGTTCATCCGTACTACATCCACTCCCGCGCGGATCATTTGTTCCAGTACCTTCTGGTCGCTGGAAGCGGGCCCCAGTGTTGCTACTATTTTTGTTCTGCGCAGCATGAGATTCCTAGTTAGTTATTGCCTGGCGCGTTGCTCCAGAATTTCAACCGCTGGCAATGTCTTGCCTTCGAGGAATTCCAGGAACGCACCGCCTGCGGTGGAGATGTAGGACACCTTGTCGTAGATGTCGTACTTCTGGATCGCCGCAATGGTGTCGCCGCCGCCGGCCAGGGTGAATGCGCTGGTTTCGGCGATAGCCTTGGCGATGGCCTTGGTGCCTTCCCCGAACTGGTCGAACTCGAATACCCCGACCGGTCCGTTCCAGACCACAGTGCCCGCCTTCATGATGATGTCGGCCAGTTCCTGTGCGGACTTGGGACCGATGTCGAAGATCATGTCGTCGTCAGCCACATCGCCGGCGTCCTTCAGCACGGCAGGTTCGTTGGCATCGAACTTCTTGCCGACCACCACATCCACCGCGATGGGGATGTTAGCGCCGCGTTGTTTCATTTTTTCGATCAGCGCCTGTGCGGTCGGGACGAGGTCGTCTTCACACAGCGACTTGCCGACATTCTTGCCGACCGCTTTCAGGAAGGTGTTGGCAATGCCGCCGCCGACCACCAGCTGTTCGCACTTCTCGGACAGCGATTCGAGCACGGTCAGCTTGGTCGACACCTTCGAACCGCCGACGATGGCGACCATCGGACGGGCCGGATTCAGCAAGGCCTTGCTCAACGCTTCCAGCTCTTCGGTAAGCAGGATGCCTGCAGCTGCAACGGGTGCGAACTTAGCCACGCCGTGCGTGGAGGCTTCTGCACGGTGCGCGGTACCGAAGGCATCCATCACGAATACGTCGCACAGGGCGGCATATTTCTTCGACAGTTCGTCGTTGCTCTTCTTCTCGCCCTTGTTGAAGCGGCAGTTCTCCAGCAGCACCAGCTCGCCTTCGGCAACGTTGAAACCGCCATCGGTCCAGTCGCGGATCAGGCGCACGGGCTTGCCCAGCTTGTTGGCGATGGTATCGGCCACCGGCTTGAGCGAGTTCTCTTCCGAGAACACGCCTTCTTCGGGGCGGCCGAGGTGGGATGTCACCATCACTTTTGCACCGGCTTTCAGCGCGGCATTGATGGTGGCCATGGATGCGGTGATACGTGCATCGGAGGTGACCTTGCCGTCTTTGACGGGCACATTGAGGTCGGAGCGGATCAGGACGCGTTTGCCCTTGAGATCCAGGTCGGTCATTTTGATAACGGACATGATTTTTTCCTTGGTTGCAGACTTAAAGCTAAAAGGGCTGGCATGCGCCAGCCCTTTATCGAAACGAATTACTTCGCAATGTGACGGACCAGACGCATCAGGTTGCAGGTGTAACCGTACTCGTTGTCATACCACGCCACCACCTTGACGAAGGTCGGATCCAGTGCGATTCCGGCATCCGCATCGAAAATCGACGGATTAACGCAGCCGCGGAAATCGGTGGAAACCACCTTATCGTTGGTGTAGCCCAGCACGCCCTTCAGCGGACCGTTCTCGGACGCTGCCTTCATCGCCTTGCAGATGTCGTCGTAGGTCGCTTCTTTGTTCAGTTCGACAGTCAGGTCAACCACGGACACATCGGAAGTGGGCACGCGGAATGCCATGCCGGTCAGCTTCTTGTTCAATGCGGGGATCACCACACCCACGGCCTTCGCTGCGCCAGTGGAGGAGGGGATGATGTTTTCCAGGATGCCGCGGCCACCGCGCCAGTCTTTATTGGACGGGCCGTCGACGGTCTTTTGTGTCGCGGTCGCTGCGTGCACAGTGGTCATCAGGCCGCGCTTGATGCCGAAAGTGTCGTTCAGCACTTTGGCAACCGGTGCCAATGCGTTGGTAGTACACGACGCTGCGGAAACGATCTTCTCGCCCTTGTAGGTGTCGTGGTTCACACCGTATACGAACATCGGGGTCGTATCCTTGCAAGGGGCAGACATCACCACCTTCTTGGCACCTGCAGCGATATGTTTCTGGCAGCTGGCGTCATCCAGGAAAAAGCCCGTGCATTCGATCACGATATCGGCACCGACTTCATTCCATTTCAGGTTGGCGGGGTCCTTTTCTGCGGTCAGGCGTATGGTCTTGCCGTTGACGACCAGATTGTTGCCGCTGACCGAAACGTCGCCCTGGAAACGTCCATGCACGGAATCGTGTTTCAGCATGTACGCCAGGTAATCCGGCTCCAGCAAGTCGTTGATGGCGACGACCTCGATTTCAGGGAAGTCTTTCGTAGCTGCACGGAACACCATGCGACCGATACGACCGAATCCATTGATACCAACTTTGATTGCCATATATATCTCCCGATCACTAATTAAAAATCTGTATTGAGCGCTGACTGTCTATTCCATGAACTGCCGCGGGACCATTCCCGGTGGTCCCGCGGCAGCCAGGTCGCGTCTTGGCGCTTAGCCAATCACTTTCTTTACTGTACCAACGACGTTTTCCACCGTGAAGCCGAAGTGCTTGAACAACTCGGGTGCCGGTGCGGATTCGCCAAAGCAGTCCATGCCGATCACGGCGCCTTCAAGACCGACATATTTGTACCAGAAACCGGTCACGCCGGCCTCGACGGCCACACGCTTGATGCCCTTGGGCAACACGCTGTCCTTGTAGGCCTGATCCTGCCGATCGAACACATTGGTCGATGGCATCGACACCACGCGCACATTGATACCTTCCGCGGCCAGTGCGGCCTGGGCCTTCATTGCCAGGTCCACTTCGGAACCCGTTGCAATGATGATGGCTTGCGGCTTGCCACCCGCGGCTTCCGACAGGATGTAGCCACCCTTGCGGATATTCTCGATCTGCTTCGCGTCGCGCTTCTGGAAAGCCAGGTTCTGGCGGCTGAAGATCAAGGAAGACGGGCCGGTCTTGCGCTCGACCGCGCTTACCCAGGAAACCATCGACTCGACGGTGTCGCATGGACGCCAGGTGTCCATATTGGGAATGTAGCGCAGCGTGGTGGTCTGCTCGACCGGCTGGTGAGTCGGGCCGTCTTCGCCCAGACCGATGGAGTCGTGGGTGTACACGTAGATCACGCGCTGTTTCATCAAGGCCGACATGCGCAAGGCGTTACGTGCATATTCGGAGAACATCAGGAAGGTGCCACCGAACGGCAGCAGGCCGCCGTGCAGGGACATGCCGTTCATGATGTGCGACATGCCGAATTCGCGCACGCCGTAGCTGATGTAGTTGCCGGGCTTCTTGCCGGAAACGTGATGTGCGCCTGTCCAGTTGGTCAGGTTGGAACCGGTCAGGTCGGCGGAGCCGCCCAAAAACTCTGGCAGTGCCGGAACCAGCGCATTGATCGAGTTTTGCGAAGCCTTGCGGGTGGCGATGGTCTCGCCCTTTTCATTCACTGCGGCGATGGCCTTGGCGGCATGTTCGGCCCAGTTGGCCGGCAGGTCGCCGTTCATGCGGCGCTCGAACTCTGCGGCTTCCTTCGGGAAGGCCTTCTTGTACTCGGCGAACTTGTTGTTCCACAGCTTTTCCAGGCCTTCGCCCTTGGTGCGCGCATCCCATGCCTCGTACACATGCTTGGGAATCTCGAACGGGGGATATTTCCAGCCGATGTGCTCGCGGGTCGCCTGCACTTCGGCATCGCCCAGCGCGGCGCCGTGCACGTCGTGCGTGCCGGCCTTGTTCGGGGAACCGACACCGATGATGGTCTTGCAGCAGATCAGCGTCGGCTTGTCGGTGACAGCCTTGGCCGCAACGATGGCTTTATTGATCTCGTCCGGGTCGTGACCCTGCACGTCGGCGATGACATGCCAGCCGTAGGCCTCGAAGCGCTTGGCGGTGTCGTCGGTATACCAGCCGTCGATATGGCCGTCGATGGAGATGTTGTTGTCGTCCCAGAAGGCGATCAGCTTGCCCAAGCCCCAGGTGCCGGCAAGTGCGCAAGCTTCGTGCGAAATGCCTTCCATCATGCAGCCGTCGCCCATGAATACATAAGTATGGTGGTTGACGATCTCATGTCCCGGCTTGTTGAACTCGTTGGCCAGCAACTTCTCGGCCATCGCCATGCCGACTGCGTTGGTGATGCCCTGGCCCAGCGGACCGGTGGTCGTTTCGACGCCGACGGTGTAGCCATACTCAGGATGGCCCGGTGTCTTGGAGTGCATCTGGCGGAAACGCTTCAGCTCATCGATAGGCAGGTCATAGCCGGTCAGGTGCAACAATGCATAGATCAGCATCGAACCGTGGCCGTTGGATTGCACAAAACGGTCGCGGTCAGCCCACTTGGGGTTGGCGGGGTTGTGTCGCAGGTGATGGTTCCACAGCACCTCGGCGATTTCTGCCATGCCCATCGGCGCACCAGGGTGACCGGAATTGGCCTTTTGTACGGCATCCACCGCCAGCATGCGGATCGCGCCGGTGATGTCATTGAATTTCGGGGGGGTTACATTACGTGCCGCAGCCATTTTCCTGCCTCCTAAAAACATCCCTAATAAAAACTGAATTATTTTTGCAACGAAAGGCGCCGATTATGCCTTAACGGCTTGCCGTTGGGCAACAACGGCAAGCCCCCAAGCGCAGGCCCGTTCGGACTATTGATGTTCGCCTGAACCCTTTTTAAGGGGTTTTATCCCCAATTGTTTGAGTTTTCGGTAAAGATGGGTGCGTTCTATGCCTGCCTTCTCGGCGATGCGCGAGATGTTCCCATTCTCTTTTTTCATCTGATAGTTGAAGTACAGGCTGTCGAAATGCTCCCTCGCCTCGCGCAAGGGCAAATCTAACGGCAAAGATGTCTGTATGCAACCGTCTTTATTGCTTTCGGCCTGGGCGGCTTCCGGCTGGTGCTGGACTGGCACTGCGGCGGGAACGCCTTGTTGAATGGCCTTGGCCACCGTCGCCAGCAATTTCTGCAAGGCGATGGGCTTCTCTAAAAAGTCCGACGCACCGATGCGCATCGCCTCCATCGCGGTCTCGATCGTGCCATGTCCGGACATCATGATCACCGGCATGGTAAGCAGCTTTTGCTCGACCCATTCCTTGAGCAGTGTCAGACCATCGGTATCCGGCATCCAGATATCCAGCAGCACCAGGTCGGGGGCATGGTTGGCGCGAAACTTCCGTGCCTGCTCTGCGTTCTCCGCCAGATGTATGCGGTAGCCCTCATCGAACAGGATTTCGGAGAGCAACTCGCGGATGCCCACCTCATCGTCAACCACCAGGATCTCTTTTGTAGCCATCACACCATCTCCGTTTCTGTTGCCGCCAGGGGCAGGATAACGTTCACACTTGTACCAGCCCCGGGCTGGCTTTCTATGGTTATTTTTCCGCCGTGCTCTTCCACGATCTTTTTCACAATCGCCAGACCCAGGCCGGTTCCTCGCTGTTTGGTCGTCATGTAGGGTTCGAACAGCCTTCCCAGCATGTGCTCCGGAATGCCGCTGCCGTTGTCGCGTACCGTCAGTTTCAGGGCATTATCGGGGGTGTTCTCCGTAGACAGGACGATTTGCGGATGCTCGGTCTGTTGCAACGCATCGTGCGCGTTCTGCAGCAGGTTGTGGATCACCTGACGCAGGCGGGTGGCATCGCCGTTCAGCAAGGTACGCTCGGCACCGAACCGAAGGGCGATCGGGCTGCTGTTGGCTTCGTACAGGCCCATCACCTCGTTCAGCAGCTGGTGCATATCGAGCTGCACCATCCGCGCGGCAGGCGCGCGCGCATAGTTGGCAAATTCGGTGACCATGTTTTTCATCGCCCCGACCTGGCTGACGATGGTCTGGGTAGCGCGTTGCACGAGTTGCGTGTCCTGGTCGTCCAGCTTGCCCAGCAGCTTGTGCTGGAGGCGTTCTGCCGAGAGTTGTATCGGCGTAAGCGGGTTTTTGATCTCGTGCGCCAGCCGCCGCGCTACCTCGCCCCAGGCCGCCTGTCGTTCGGCTTGCAGCAGGTGGGTGATATCGTCGAACACCACCACAAAGCTGTTGTCCTCCTCCATGGTGGACAGCCGCGTCCCCCGCAGCAGCAGGATCTGGTCGCCGCTTTTGCTCATGCGCTCGATCTGCTGTCTCCATTCATATTGCGACGATTCCTCGAAACCCTGCATCACCGTATCGATGAACGAGCGCAGCAAGACGTGTCTGGCTGCGATCTCGGGCAGGGTGTGGCCTTCCATCTCCTGCAGCGGTATGCCCAGTATCTGATTCGCACTGGGATTGGAGGACCGCAGCCGATGCCGTGCATCCACCACCAGAACACCCGATGAGAGATGGGCCAGCACGCTTTCCAGATAGACCTTGGCATTCTCCACCTGCAATTGCTGCTGCTCGCCCTTCCGCTTTGCGTCCGCCAGGTAATTGGTCATCTGGTTGAACAGCCCGGTCAGCGCACCCAGCTCGTCGCTGCTTTGAACCGGATAGTTGCCGCTGAAATCGCCCTGCGATACCGCCAGCGTCCCTGCGGCCAGGGCAGCCAGCGGGGCGCTGAGCTGCTCGCTCAGATAGAACGCCACCGAACCGACACTGAGCAGGACTATCAGCAATGACAAGGTAAGCGTAACGCCATACAAACGTTTCAACCCAAGCCTGGACAACGACAGCTCCTGGTAGTCGCGGTATACCGCCTGCACCGTTTCGGCATCTTCGGCGATCTGCCTGGGGACCGGCTGCATGAATTGCAGCGTCCTCGGACCATCCCTCCAAAGCGGCGATTTCATCGGGATCAGTACGCGCAAGGCAAGTTGGTCGTCCGGCAGGACCTCGACCATGCTGTAGCCGCCTTTTTCCCACGCCTCGCGCAACATCTCCGGCGACGGTCTTTCCGTTTCCTTCCTGCTTTGGCTGTTCGCGTAGGCCAGCAACTGCCCCTTGCTGCCATACACGGCCGCTTCCTGCGCGCCGCCTTCTTCCACCAGCTTCGATAACGTCTGGTTGTGCCTCTGCGAATCCTGCTCGGTCAGGATCATGGCGACCAGGCGCCCTTTCTTGCCCAGTTCCACCAGGCCGTTTTCCAGCGAGCTGCGGCCCAGATGCAGGCCGCCTTCCAGCGCTTTTTCCACGCGCACATCGAACCATGACTCGATACTCTTGCTGAGGAACTGTACCGATACCGCGTAGACCAGGAATCCCGGCAGGATGGCGATCACGGAAAAAATCAGCACCAGGCGCAAGGTCAGCTTTGCCCCATATATCTTTTGCTTGAGTTTGATGCGCAACTGCCATATCTGCGATGCCACCAGCCCGGTCAATCCGAGTGCCAGCACCCCCGTCATCGCCAGCAGAAAATAATAGTTGTGCGAGAACAGATCCGTGTTGGCGCTGGCGCTCGACAACAGGTAAAGCAGCACCGCGCCGGCGATCCCGCTGAAAATGACCAGGTACTTCATGGCTGGAGTGCCTTTTCAGCGTCGGGACTCAGAACCCAGCGGTATGGCTCGGATTTCAGGTTCCAGTCCTCGTTGGTGAGCGCATTCACCTGCAGCGGCTTGGGCAGTTGCGTCACATCCAGTCGCATCTGCGCAACGGCCGAACAGCAGTCGCTTCCCTTTTTCAGCAGCCGCGAAAAATAACCGCCGCCGTTCTTGTCCAGCAATGCAACCGGAACAGGGGGGGCAATCTGGTGCCCCAGCACGGTGAGGGCATCTTTCAGCTCGCTGAAACTTTGGAACAGCGAACCGCGCGTGATGCGGTATTGCTGGGTAAGTGCATTGAATGAAAGCTTGGCCGTCTGCTCGTCCCGGATCACTTCGGTATCCAGCCAGTACCAGCGCGAGCGATTGATCGACAGTTCGCTGATGAAATACAGGGTAACACCGTGCTGCAACGCGGTCTCGACCGTATGGGAAAGCTGGATGTCGTAGTCAGCGGACAGCTGATAGCCTTCCTCTGTCAGGCGCGCTTCGGCCTTGTTGATGGAAATGCCTTCCGCACTGGCGGCAGCCGCGCACAGCCACAGGCAGATCACCCAGGCCGCACGATGCAACCGATCAAGCTTGTTTGTGCAGCAATGCATAAAAGAACCCGTCATGCTCTTCGTTTGGCAATAACTGCCCGTCCGTCATGCCTGTTGCGGACAGCGCAATCCGCGTTGCCTCGCCGTGTCGCGACAGGAACGCGTCGATCACCTGCTGGTTCTCGCGCGCAAACACCGAGCAGGTCGCATAGAGCAATTTACCATCTCCTGCCAGCAGCAACCACAGTGATTCCAGTATCTGTGCCTGCTGTGCCGCAAAACTTTCGATATCCTCCGGTCGGCGCAGCCATTTGATGTCGGGATGGCGGCGCACCACACCGGAGGCCGAACACGGAACATCGGCCAGGATCCGCTGGAACGGTCTGCCGTCCCACCATGCTTCCGGTGTGGCGGCATCGCCGCAAACCACCCGGGCATCCAGATGCAGGCGCTGCAGGTTCTGGTGCACGCGCTGCAGTCGCTCTTCCTCCTTGTCCAACGCCACCAGATCGATATCCGCGGATTCCAGCAGGTGCGCGGTCTTGCCGCCGGGCGCCGCGCAGGCGTCCAGTACATGCATTCCATCCCGCACATCCAGCAGGTAGGCCGCCTGTTGCGCCCCCCCATCCTGTACCGAGACCCACCCCTCTTCGAAGTTGGGCAAACGCTCAACGGGGATCGGCCGCTCCAGCTTCAGTGCGACCGGGCCGACGATCTGTGCCGCGATGCCTTGGCTGGCAAGCAGCGATTGATATTCGGTTGCGTTCGTATGGCGCACATTGACGCGCAAGGTCATGGGTGGATGTTCGTTTCCGGCTGCCAGTATGGCCGCGGCCTGTTCGCCATATTGCCGTTTGAGCGTATCGATCCACCACTGCGGATATGCGTAGCGGCTTTCCTCGTTCTGGTCGGCAGCCTCCAGCAACGCCGGTTGCCTGCGCAGAAAATTGCGCAATACCGCATTCACCAGTCCGCTGGCTGCCGGATTGAACAGTTTGGCGGCGTTCACTGCCTGGTCGACGATGGCATATTGCCCCGCCCTGGTGTGCTGCAGCTGATAGAGCGCAACCAGCAGCAGGCAGCGCAAGGGGGTTTCCTGCACGCGTCGCTGCAGCAGGTTATCCAGGATGAAATTCAGGCGCGCATAATAACGAAGCGTGCCGTAGCACAGGTCTTGCAGCGCTCCTTTTTCTTGCGCATTGAGACTGGACTGCTTGCGCAGGGTCTCGCCCAGCACCTGAGTAAGGTTGCGGCCGTCACGTACTACCTTGCCCACCGCTTTTGCCGCTTCGAGTTGGATGCGCTGCATGGTCAGCCTGCTTTGAAGCGGTAGCCGACCTTGATGGGAAAACCTTGCAGGAATTGCGCAACGGGCAGTGCCTTGCCGCCCGGTTTTTGCAAAACTTCCAGCGCCAGCGTACCGTCGCCGCATGCGACCTGGATATACTGTTTATCCACTGCAACGACGGTTCCGGCTGGCGCGCCATTTCCTTCGGCTATGTGCGCACGCAGTATCTTGATCGGCGTTTCTCCAAACAGCGCGGTGGCGACCGGGAAAGGGAAATATCCGCGAATCGCACGCTCAAGTTGCGCAGCATCCAGTCGCCAGTCCAGTTGCGCTTCGATTTTGGTCAGCTTGGCGGCATAGGTCGCCTGCTGCGCATCCTGCGGCTCGGGCAGCAGCTGGCCGCTTTCCAGGCGATGCAGGGCCTCAAGGATGCATTGTGCGCCAAGCCCGGCGAGTTTGTCGTGCAGGGTCTGCGCCGTATCGCCAGGTTCGATGGGGCACGATCTTTTCAGCAGCATGTCGCCGGTATCGAGGCCTTCGTCCATTTGCATGACGGTAATACCGGTCTCGGCGTCGCCGGCCAGGATTGCCCGCTGGATAGGTGCGGCCCCGCGCCAGCGCGGCAACAGCGAAGCATGGATGTTGAGGCAGCCGTAGCGGGGAATCTGCAGAACCGCTTTTGGCAGTATCAGGCCATAGGCAGCGACTACCATCACCTCGGCATCAAGTTCGGCTATTGACCGCTGGGCCTCTTCCATCTTCAGGGTGCCTGGCTGCATCACTTTCAAGCCGTGCTGCAATGCCAGTTGTTTTACCGGGCTGGGGGTAAGGTGCATGCCGCGTCCCGAAGGTCGGTCCGGCTGGCTAAGCACCGCAACGATCTGGTGTTTTTTCATCAGCGCGGCCAATGCTTCGGCGGCGAACTGCGGTGTCCCTGCAAAAATGATCTTCACGTATCGATCTTAGAAAGTTTCGCGCCGTTGCTTTTTCAGCTTGGCGCGGATCCTGGTCTGCTTGAGGTGCGACAGGTGCTCGACGAACACCCGCCCTTGCAGATGATCCATCTCGTGCTGGATGCATACTGCCAGCAGGCCTTCTGCTTTTAACGTGAATGTTTTGCCATGTTCGTCGAGGGCACGTACGGTGACAAACTCCGCGCGGCGGACCTTTTCATAGATTCCCGGTACCGAAAGGCAGCCTTCCTCGTTTTCCTTTTCTCCAGTGTTATCCAGCAGTTCCGGATTTATGAATACCTTGAGGTCGTCGCGGGTCTCGGATGTATCGATCACGATCAGCCGAATGTGCTTATCCACCTGGGTTGCCGCTAGGCCGATTCCGGGAGCCGCATACATGGTCTCCGCCATGTCCTGCACCAGTTTGCGGATCGAGTCGTCGACCTGTTCGACCTTTTTCGCAATCTTGTGCAAGCGTTCGTCAGGGTACTGGATGATAGGGAGAATTGCCATAAATGCTTGCCAACTGAAGAGACTAGATGCAGAATTTAAACCGCCGTGCAAACATCGCGCCGCTTTTCCTTACTTTGCTGGGGTTTTCCATGCGCAAGATTATATCGCTGATTTGTCTCTTGTTGCCCATCGCCGTTTGCGCGGATGAGCTTAAATTGCAGGAAAATGCCCCCGACCACTATGTCGTGGTGAAAGGCGACACGCTGTGGGACATCTCGGCCAAATTCTTCAAGGATCCCTGGAAATGGCCACAGATCTGGGGATACAACAAAGACACCATCAAGGACCCGCACTGGATTTATCCGGGTAACGTGGTTTACCTCGACCAGAGCACGCATACGCTTAAAGTTGCCGGGGGAGAAGCGGTTCCGGCTTCCGGCGTCTCTCCTGCCGAAGTGTCCATGGCTGACGTGGCGCCCGGTGAACCGACTTCTTCCACATCGGAAGTCGTCAAACTTTCACCCAAGCCCAGAGAAGTGAAGGGAACGAATCAGGCCATCCCGGTAATCTCGTTGAAAGATATCGGGCCGTTCCTTGCCCAGCCTTTGGTCGTGGATGACGACGAACTGGATGGAGCCCCCGTGCTGGCCGGGACTTACGACCATCGGGAGCTTCTTGGCACAGGCAATGTTGCCTATGCCAAAAATCTGCCCAGCGATAAAGGCGAGCGCTGGCAAATATATCGGCCCGGAATCACCTTCAAGGATCCCGATACCGGCGAGGTGCTGGGACATGAAGTGGTTTATCTAGGCGATGCATTCGTCGAAAAGTTCGGCGACCTCAGTACCTTGAAGATCACCCGTGCCGTGCTTGAGATCAACGTCGGCGATCGTCTGGCCCAGGCCACCACCAGTTTTGCCAGCAATTTCCTGCCGCACGAACCCGACAAAAACATCAATGCCAAGGTCATTTCCATCTATGGCGGCGTTGAACAGGCCGGGCAAAATGCCGTGGTCACCCTGAACAAGGGCCGTCGCGATGGCCTGGAAAGCGGGCATGTGCTGGCCCTGTACCAGAAGGGCGAAGTGGTGCCCAGCCATAATATTTTCACCTCGGATACTGTGTTGCCGGATGTGCGTTACGGACTGCTGTTCGTATTCCGCGTGTTCGACAAAGTTTCATATGCGCTCGTGATGCAGACACGTTTACCCGTACAGAGATTGGATCGCGCCAGCAATCCCGAGTAAAGCATGCTGCTGGACGCTCCGCTTGCAGCGTGGATCACCCTGAGCCAGATCCCCGGCCTGGGTAACGAAAGCCTGCGGCGTTTGCTGCTTTCTTTCGGCTCGCCTGAAGCGGTGCTGGAAGCATCGGTCTCTTCGCTCGTGCATCACGTCAAACCCGCCGTAGCCAAGGCGATTGCGACAGGAATCGACGGGGCATATCTGGTTACGGTAGCAAATTGGCTCGACGACCCGCTCAACCGGATCCTTACTGTCGCCGATGTCGAATACCCCCGGTCGCTGCTTAATACCTCCGACCCGCCCTTGTTGCTGTATGTAAAAGGGCGTCTCGATCTGTTGAATGTGCCGGCACTTGCCGTCGTCGGCAGCCGCAATGCCTCCACGCAAGGATTGCGCAATGCGGAAGCATTCTCCCTCTCGATCTCCGATGCTGGTCTGTGCATCGTCAGCGGCATGGCTCTCGGCATCGACGCGGCGGCACATCTGGGTGGCCTGCAAGGTTCTGGTTCCAGTATCGCCGTAGTCGGCACGGGGCTGGACAAGGTATACCCGGCTGCCAATCGAGAACTGGCACATCGTTTGGCACAAGACGGAACCATCGTCTCCGAATTTCCGCTGGGAACGCCCCCGCTTGCGGCTAATTTTCCTCGGCGCAATCGCATCATCAGCGGTTTGGGTCTCGGATGCCTGGTGGTCGAAGCTTCTGTCCAGAGCGGGTCGCTCATCACTGCCCGCATGGCGCTCGAGCAGGGGAGGGACGTTTTCGCCATACCGGGTTCGATCCATTCTCCGCAATCCAGGGGATGCCATGCGCTGATCAAACAAGGCGCCAAACTGGTGGAATGCGCCCAAGACATCCTGCAGGAACTGGGTTATCGTTCGCCGGCTGGAACTCCGAATGCCGCCCCGGAGCATCCGCTATTCGCGCATCTCGGCTTCGACCCGCTCGACGTGGAGACGCTTGTGCAGCGCAGCGGCTTGACGATAAGCGAGCTATCCGCCATCCTGTTGCAACTTGAACTCGACGGACATATTGCATCCTTGCCCGGCGGCTTATATCAACGCATCACCTAAACTACACTCTTTCATGTTCGACATCCTGCTTTACCTGTTTGAAAGTTACTTCGATATCGGCAGTTACCCGGACCATGACAAACTCTCGGTCAAGCTGAGCGCCGCCGGCTTCGAGGAAGACGACATCAATCAGGCGTTGACCTGGTTATCCGGCTTGCAGCAGCTCACCCGGGCCGCGTATCCCGACAATATCAACCACAGCGGCACACGCCTGTACACCGACTTCGAATCCCAGCGCATCAGTCCGGAAGGCCTGCGCTTCCTGGCTTTCTGGGAACACAGCAAGCTCATCACGCCGATCGAACGCGAGATGATCATCGACCGGGTGCTGGCACTGGGCCGCAAGAACCTGTCCCTCGACAAGCTCAAGCTCATTGTGCTGATGGTGCTGTGGAGCCAGCATGAAGATCTCGACCCGATGATCATTGAAGACCTGCTGACCCCGGCCGATTCCGCCCAATTACACTAAAACATGTCCTCCAACCTGCTCATCGTCGAGTCTCCGGCCAAGGCCAAGACGCTCAAGAAATATCTCGGCAAGGACTTCGAGGTTCTGGCCTCGTATGGTCACGTGCGCGATCTGGTGCCCAAGACCGGGGCAGTCGATCCGGACAATAACTTCGCCATGCAGTATGAAACCATCGCGCGCAACAGCAAGCACGTTGATGCCATCGCGAAGGCTGCTGCTGAAGCCGATCATATCTTTCTCGCACCCGACCCGGACAGGGAAGGTGAAGCCATTGCCTGGCACATTGCGGAACTGCTGAAAGGCAAGCGCGCGCTCAAAGGCAAAAAGATGCAGCGCGTGGTGTTCTACGAGATCACGCAATCCGCCGTGAAAGATGCCGTTGCACATCCGCGCGAAATTTCCATTCCGCTGGTGAATGCGCAGCAGGCGCGCCGCGCGCTCGACTACCTGGTCGGTTTCAATCTGTCACCGCTGTTGTGGCGCAAGATCCGCCCCGGTCTGTCTGCAGGACGCGTGCAAAGCCCGGCGTTGCGACTGATCGTCGAGCGTGAGCTGGAAATCGAGAAGTTCAAGAGCCAGGAATACTGGACTATCCATCTGGACAGTCAAAAAAACAGCATTCCCTTTAGTGCAAAGCTTTTCCAGTATCAGGGCAAAAAGCTGGAGCAACTCAGTATCGGCAGCCAGCAGGAATTCGATGCCATCCATGCCAGGCTCGCCGATGCGAAGCTGCCGCCAAAAGTCGTGCGGGTGGAAAAGAAGGGCAAACAGCGAAACCCGGCCGCACCGTTCACCACATCCACGCTGCAACAGGAAGCCGTACGCAAGCTGGGCATGACTTCCGATCGCACCATGCGTACTGCTCAGTCGTTATACGAAGGCGTTGACATCGGCGGGCAAACCATCGGTCTGATTACCTACATGCGTACCGATTCGGTCAATCTTGCCAATGAAGCGGTGGCCGAGATACGCGACTACATCAAGGATAATTTCGCTGCCGATTACTTGCCGAGCAAACAGCCGGTATACAAGAGCAAATCCAAAAATGCGCAGGAAGCGCACGAAGCCATCCGCCCGACCTCGATTCTGCGTACGCCGGATAGTCTGCGCGCTCATCTGAACATCGACCAGATGCGCCTTTACGAGATGATATGGAAGCGCACACTTGCGTCGCAAATGGCGCCAGCCCGATTTGATACTGTCAGTGTTGATATCCGCTTGAGCAGCGACGATACCCTGTTCCGCGCTTCCGGCCAGACTCTGGTGTTTCCCGGTTTCATCGGTGTGTACATGGAAGACGTGGACGATGCCGAAGAGGAAGACAGCGCCAAACTCCCCCCGCTCGCGGAAGGGGATGTTCTTGCTGTTGAAAAACTTTACGGCGAACAACACTTCACCCAGCCACCCCCGCGCTACTCCGAAGCCAGCTTGGTAAAAACACTGGAGGAACACGGTATCGGACGCCCATCCACGTACGCCACCATCATCTCCACGCTGCAGGCGCGCGAGTACGCCACGCTCGACAAGAAGCGCTTTATGCCCACCGACGTCGGTCGCGTGGTCATCAAATTCCTCAATGAGCATTTCACGCGCTATGTCGATTATGGGTTCACCGCGAATCTCGAGGACGAGCTGGACGAAATTTCCGAGGGCAAGCGCGACTGGATCCCGGTGCTGGAAGAATTCTGGAAGGGTTTCAACAAGCTCATCGGCGAAAAGAAAGATGTCGAACGTCCTGGTACCGAAATGCTGGAAGAGAAATGCCCGAAATGCGGCAAACCCCTGTCCAAGCGTCTTGGCAAACGCGGCAGTTTCATCGGTTGCACCGGCTATCCCGAGTGTGACTATACGCGTAGCCTCGGTGGCGACGAGGATGCCGGCGAAGCGCGTAAAGAACTCGGCACGCATCCGGAAACCAATCAGCCTGTGCTGCTGTTACGCGGACCTTATGGCCCGTATGTACAACTCGGCGAAGTGGAAGAGGGTGCCAAGACCAAACCCAAGCGTGTATCCTGGCCGAAGGAATTACCCCTGGAACAGGCCGATCTTGCCCATGCATTAAAACTGCTCTCCCTGCCGAGGGAACTCGGCACTCACCCCGAAAGCGGCAAGAAAGTCATCGTCAATATCGGCCGTTTCGGCCCTTATATCGGCCACGACGGCAAATTCAAATCCATCCCGCGCACCGACAGCATCTTCGATATAAGCCTGGACCGTGCTGTGGAACTGCTGGCTCAAGCCAGGACCGGCGGCGCCACCGTACTGCGCACCCTGGGCGAACATCCGGATGACAAGGCACTCATCGAAGTATGCAGCGGTCGCTACGGACCCTATGTGCGCCACGGAAAAATCAATGCCACCCTGCCGAAGGATGTAACACCGGAGGCGGTGACGCTGGAGGAGGCGCTGGAAATGATCGCCGCCAAGGCAGCGAAGGGCGGCAGCGGCAAGGCAAAGACCGCGAAGAAACCTGCGGCAAAGAAAACCGCTGGCAAAAAGACCACCAAGGAAAAGGCAGAAACCAAGTCCAAGGCGACGGTGAAGAAAACCACGGTAAAAACGAGCGCTGAAAAGCCTGCGGTCAAGAAAACCGTTAAGACCGCTACGGCTAAAACAGTAGTCAAGAAAGTCGTTGCCAAGCCTGCTGCAAAGAAACCGGCGAGCAAGAAGACCTCCAAGAAATAATATCTTTGGCAACCCTAGGCAACCCCTTACCGACAGCGTGAAAGTCGCTTGTGGCGCGTTTTGGGGGACTTGCTCTGGATTCCCCATGGTTATTGGCTTGCGCGGGTGTTTTCCCTGAAAATAAAAAACCGCCCCTTTCGGAGCGGTTTCAACCTTCATATCTATACATCCAGATTTTTTACGCCCAACGCATTCTGCTCGATGAATGCCCGGCGCGGCTCGACCACATCGCCCATCAATGTGGTGAAAATTTCGTCGGCGCCAATGGCATCTTCAATGCGCACGCGCAGCAAAATGCGGTTTTTCACGTCCATGGTGGTTTCCCACAGCTGATCGGGGTTCATCTCGCCCAAGCCTTTGTAGCGCTGGATGCTGACACCCTTTTTGGCATCTTCCAACAGCCATTCGATAGCCTGTTTGAAGCTGCCCACGCCGCGTTTCTGTTCGCCGCGCATGACATAGGCAGTAGGTGAAATCAGGCCATCCAGCGCTTCTGCAGTCTGGCGGATCTGTACGTAGTCACCACCTTGGAGGAATTCGCGATCGAGGTAGCTAAGCGAATAATTGCCGTGAAAGATCTTTTCCAGGCGCAAACGCAACTCGCCGTTTTCGTCTGTTTCGACATCCGCCTTGATGACGCCGCCGCAAGCCTGCTCCAGTAGTTCAGCACTCCTTTTTGCAGCTGCCGCATCTTCCAGTGACAGAGCGGGAAGAACTAGCAGCGCATGGCTGGCTTCTGGCGCAATAAAGTGGGACAGGCGGTCGATAACGGCTTCGGCAAGAAAATATTGCTTGGCTATCTCGCCCAGCGTTTCCCCCTGAATAGGTGTCGCATCGAGTGCCGGATAAAATGCTGCCCCATTCAATGCCGAGCCGAGCATGTAGTTTTTCAGCTCATGTTCATCCTTGAGATAGCGTTCTTCACGCCCTTGCTTGATCTTGTATAACGGCGGCTGGGCAATATAAATGTGCCCGCGTTCAACCAGCTCCGGCATCTGGCGGTAGAAGAAAGTAAGCAACAGGGTGCGGATGTGGGCACCATCCACGTCCGCATCGGTCATGATGATGATGCGGTGATAGCGCAGCTTCTCGGCGCTGTATTCTTCTTTGCCGATCCCTGTTCCCAACACGGTGATCAGGGTGGCAATCTCCTGCGAGGCGATTAACTTTTCGAAACGGGCTTTTTCGACATTCAGGATCTTGCCCTTGAGTGGCAGGATAGCCTGGAACTTGCGATCGCGGCCTTGTTTGGCGGAACCGCCGGCGGAGTCGCCCTCGACCAAATATAGCTCGGAAAGAGCCGGGTCTTTCTCCTGGCAGTCTGCCAGCTTTCCAGGCAGGCCGATGCCATCCAGGACTCCCTTGCGGCGCGTCAGTTCGCGCGCTTTGCGTGCTGCATCGCGGGCCCGGGCCGCTTCGACGATCTTGCCGCAAATGATTTTCGCATCGACAGGGTTTTCAAGCAGATAGTCAGCCAGTTTTTGTGAAACGACTTCATTTACTGCTGGTTGTACTTCGCTGGATACCAGTTTGTCTTTAGTCTGGGAGGAAAACTTGGGTTCGGGTACCTTGACCGACAGTACGCAGGTCAATCCTTCGCGCATATCGTCACCAGTGGTATCCACCTTGGCCTTTTTTGCCAGTTCATGCTCTTCGATGTATTTGTTGATGACGCGGGTCATCGCCATGCGCAAGCCAGTGAGGTGGGTTCCTCCATCCCGCTGCGGGATGTTGTTGGTGAAGCATTGCACGACTTCCGAATAGCTGTCGTTCCACTGCATGGAAACTTCCACAGTAACCGGCCCGGATGAACCTTCGGCATGGAAAGGTTTGGGATGCAGTACGGTTTTGCTCTTGTTCATGTATTCGACGAAACCACGAACACCACCGGAATGGGCGAAGTTTTCGCTCTTGCCTGTGCGCTGATCAATCAGCTCGATCTTGACGCCATTATTCAGGAAGGATAATTCACGCAGACGTTTAGCCAGAATCTCGTAATGAAATTCGACCAAGCCGAATATTTCCTTGTCGGCCAGAAAATGCACTTCTGTGCCGCGCTTCTTGCTTTCGCCTAAATCCTGAACAGGTGATACGTCAACGCCATTCTGCTTCTCGACGATCCGATCCTTGACTGCACCCCGTACAAAATCCAGCCCATATTTCCTGCCATCGCGATGCACGGTTAATTTTAGCCATTCAGACAGACCATTGACGCAACTTACACCCACACCATGCAAACCACCGGAAACCTTGTAGCTGTTCTGGTTGAACTTCCCACCTGCGTGCAACACGGTCAACACGATTTCTGCTGCTGAACGTTTGGGCTCGTGTTTGTCATCAAACTTGATGCCGATCGGAATACCCCGGCCATTATCGGATACCGAAATCGAATTGTCGCCATGAATGATGACTTTGATGTCGTCGCAATGCCCAGCCAAGGCTTCGTCGATAGCATTATCCACCACCTCGAATACCATATGGTGCAAGCCGGTGCCATCGGATGTATCGCCTATGTACATTCCAGGACGCTTACGGACAGCCTCCAGCCCTTCAAGTTGCTGGATACTCGATTCGTCGTAGTTATCACTCATGGGATTTTTTTGCTTTCTGTTTCACGTGGAACAAGTTAAATGCGCATCGGCATGACGACATATTTGTAGTCGGTCTTTTCCGGGATGGTGATCAGCAAGCTGCTGTTCTGATCACCAAAGGAAAGGGTGATTGTTTGAGAATTGATGTTGTTGATACCATCCAGCAAATAATTCACGTTAAATCCAATATCCAGCGAAGCACCGGAATAATCGTTCTCGATGTCTTCCTGGGCTTCTTCCTGCTCGCTGTTGCTGCTGATAATGCGCAGATTCTTTTCCGTCAGCAGCAATCTAACCCCGCGGAATTTCTCGTTTGACAAGATGGCTGCACGCTGCAAGGCCTGCAAAATAGTCAGGCGATCCAATGTCAGATGATTGGTGTGATTGGGAATAACGCGGTTGTAGTCAGGAAACTTGCCATCAATGACCTTGGAAGTCAGCACGACATCGGCAAATGAAATACGAACCTGCTTTTCTGCCAGCTCCAGTTGGACTTTGTCTTCGCTGTCACCCAACAACTTCAGCAGTTCATTAACTGTCTTGCGAGAAAGGATGACTTCCTGTTTCTGGTGGTTTTCTTGCAGTTCTTCGCTAATGAAAGCCAACCGGTGTCCGTCGGTTGCGATTAGTTTGATCGATGTCCCATCGATCACCAGCAATACACCATTCAGGTAATAACGAATATCCTGTTGTGCCATGGAATATTGCACCGAGCTCAACAAGCGGCGTAATACCTTTTGTTCAATTGTTACTTTGGCTGCTCCAAGCAATTGTTCAGCCAAGATTGGAAAGTCTTGCGCGGGCAATGTCTGCAAACTAAAACGGCTTTTGTTTGCTTTGACCAGCAAGCGATTATCCTGGTTATCCAATGAAACAGTACTGTTGTCTGGTATTGCACGAAGGATTTCCTGCAATTTTTTAGCAGAAATCGTAATCGAGCTTTCAGTCCCGTCCAGCTCTGATTTGAGTTGTGCTTCTATCTGGATTTCCAGATCGGTTGTGATAAATCGGGCCCCATCTTTATTTTTCTTGATGAGTACGTTCGACAGGATTGGTAAAGGTTGTTTGCGTTCTACGATACCAACGACAGCTTGCAACGGTTTCAGTAATTCATTTCTGTCTATCTGCTTAATGAACATATATATCCTTTAAAAACCTAATAATCACAATAAGTGGTACCGAATTTATGAATAAGTATTTTTTTGTTTAATTTACAAAAGGTTAATTGAAAATTTTGTTGTTCAAAACAATGCTCGATGTTGTTGATCGTTTGTGCATAAGTTTTTCAAATCATCATTCTTACCGGTATATCTACAAACTGTGCACAACCTATCCCGGTTTATCCACGCAACGTCTGATTCAGTAAATTGAAATCCGCATTCAATGCCGAATCGCTATTGCGCAGGGATTCAATGGTTTTGCATGCATGCAGTACCGTCGAATGATCGCGGCCGCCAAATGCGTTGCCTATCTCCGGTAAACTAAGCTGTGTGAGTTCTCTGGCTAGGCACATGGCAATCTGGCGAGGGCGGGCAATCACACGCGTACGCTTTTTTGAAAGCAGATCCACAATCTTGATGCGATAAAAATCGGCGACCGTTTTCTGAATGTTTTCCATGGAAACCTGCTTGTTTTGTGCAGCCAATAAGTCTTTTAGTGCTTCCTTTGCCAGTTCGATGGAAATCGCGCGTTTGTGGAAACGCGCATAGGCTTCTATACGGTTGAGGGCGCCCTCAAGTTCCCGAATGTTGGAACGGACATGCTTTGCTATGAAAAAAGCAACATCCTCGCTGATAGGCGAGCCACTTGCAGCTGATTTTTGCAGCAGAATTGCAACCCGCATTTCCAGTCCTGGCGGTTCAATCGCTACTGTAAGCCCGCATGTGAAGCGCGAAGTCAGTCTTGGCTCAATCCCCGTGATTTCTTTCGGAAAGGTATCACACGTTATAACCACTTGTTTATTTGTATCTATAAGTGAATTCAACGTGTAAAAGAATTCCTGTTGAGTACCTGGTTTGTCAGCGATGAACTGAATGTCGTCGATCAGCAACAGGTCCAATGAATTGTAGAACTGCTTGAATTCATCGAAATTTTTTGTCTGAAAAGCGCGAACTACGCCAGAAATATAATTTGTTGCATGAATATAGCAAATCCTTGCCTGCGGATTCTGCTTGCTGACCAGATTGCCGATCGCTTGCAATAAATGAGTCTTGCCCAAGCCAACCCCGCCATATATAAACAATGGGTTATAAGCAACACCTGGTGTTTCGGCAACCTGAATAGCGGCTGCGTGCGCCAGCTGGTTTGCTTTACCGGTGACAAAGGTATCGAAAACCAGGGAAGCGTTAAGCTTATTGGGGTTCTTGACCGCTTTGGTTGTAGGAGCAGCAATCGGTTTGGAGGATGTCTGCTGTACCGGTGGGACTGTGACCTTGGATCCGCGTTTTTCGATACGTAATTCTATTTGCGGAGGCGATGAAAAAAACGGTAAAGCGCGCTTGGATATTTCAGGCAGAAAACGTTCCTGAACGATGCGCAGCGTAAAACTGTTGGGTGCAGTAAGAACGAGTTTTTCTCCATCGATCTCGAAAATCAATGGCTTAATCCATGAATTGTATTGTTGTAAGGGTAGCTGTTCCTTGAAGAAACTCAAGCAGCTTCCAGACAAACTCTGGGCGGACAT